>DATFTK010000056.1:0-4464 GCA_035262005.1 Gaiellaceae bacterium
TAGTAGTCGTCGCGGACGACGGTGCGGCGACCGCCCGGCGCGCCCGCGCCGCCCCAGCTCGACCAGAAGATCATCGAGAGCAGGGCGCCGACGGCGCCGACGACGAGCAGGATCCAGCCGATCGTGTGCAGCTCGACACCGCTGACCGTTGCGTTGATCGCCCAGATCAGAATTGCGCCGGCTGCCACAAGGACGAGGCTGACTCCGATACCCATGAAGTTGGCTCCTTTCCGTAGACAAGCGGAGGAGAAGTTGCGTGTTGTGCAGGGAAAACGCCGGAGCCGGCTATTTGGTTACGGGTGCTCCGAGGTCGACTACCTGGGTCGCACGAAATGCCTCGAGGAAGCGCCGGTCGTGCGTGACGAGCAGCACGGTGCCGTCGAACATGTCCAGCGCCCGCTCGAGCTCCTCGATCGCCGGGACGTCGAGGTGGTTGGTCGGCTCGTCGAGGATGAGGCAATTGACGCCGCGTGCAGCGAGCAGCGCGAGCAGCGCACGCGTTCGCTCCCCAGGCGACAGCGAGGCCGCGTCGCGTCGCACGTGGTCGGCGCCGAGCCCGAACTTGGCGAGCAGTGTGCGCGCGTCTTCCTCGTTGAGCCCGGACTCGCGCGTGAACAGCTGGAGCAGCTGGCCGCGGGCGAGCTCGCCGCGCTGCTGCGTCAGCTCGCCGAGCACCACGCCCGGACCGGTCCACAGGTCACCCGACTCGAGCGCCAAGCGTCCGAGCAGGACGTCGACCAGCGTCGACTTGCCGCTCCCGTTCGGGCCGGCTATCGCGAGCCGGTCCGCCCAGCCGACCGCGAGGCCGAGCGGCCCGAGGGTGAAATCACCCCGGCGGGCGACCGCGTGCTCGAGACGCAGCACCAGGTCGCCGCTCCGCCGTGCGGCGGAGAGCGGAATCCGCAGCTCCCACGGCTCGTAGGGTTTCTCGGCCTTGTCGAGGCGCTCGATGCGCCCGCCGAACCGCTTCTTCACGTCCTTCGTGCGCTTCTTCTTGCGGCCCTGTCCGTACCCGCGTTCTTCCCAGCGCTGCATCCGGCGCATCTGCTCCTCGAGCCGCTCCCTCTCGGTCTCGTACTGCTCATAGACCTCACGCTGGCGGCGTAGCGCGCTCGTCCGCGCCCGTTCGTACTCACTCCAGCCGCCGGAGAACTCCTTCACTCCATGCGTCCACTCGTCGAGCTCGGCGACACGCGAGACGGCGCGATCGAGGAAGTCGCGGTCATGCGAGATCAGCACGACTGCGCCCTGCAGCTTCGCCAGCTCGCGCTCGAGCCAGTCGAGACCGCCGAAGTCGAGGTCGTTCGTCGGCTCGTCGAGGAGGAAGACGTCGAGCGGTCGCCGCAGGAACTCTCCGAGCCGCGCGCGCGCTGCCTCGCCACCCGACGAGGCGCGCGGCGCCTCTTCCTGCGGCAGGTATTCGACGGCGAGCCCCGGGGGCGTCCGTCGCACGCTGCCGCGGTCGGGCTCGTCGAGCCCCGCGAGGATGCGAAGCAGCGTCGACTTGCCGACGCCGTTCGGCCCGACCAGTCCGATGCGCGCGTCCGGTGGGACAACGAGCGTCACGTCGCTGAGGACGAGCTGGGCGCCGTGGTACTTCGTGATGTTCGCTGCGGTCAGCAAGAAGGACCTCCGTCGAGGCGGAACAGAACCGGTGAGCTCTCGCCTAGGCCCTCATAGACGGCGCTATGCGCCGTTGGCGATCGTACCTCGTACGGGCACGACGACGAACCCGGACTCGGTGTCGACGAGCGCGACTTCGGCGCCGTAGTGCTCGCTGATAAGGGGACGCGTGAGAACATCGCGCGCGGACCCGGCGGCGACGAGCCGTCCCCCGTCGAGCAGCAGGAGGCGGTCGGCGTATTGGCCCGCAAGGGTGAGGTCGTGCATCGTCGACAGCACCGTCAACCCACGCTGCGCGCGAAGCGAGTCGACGAGCTCCAGCACCTGCTGCTGGCGGCCGACGTCCAGCGCGGCGGTCGGCTCGTCGAGCAGGAGGATGGGCGCGTCCTGCGCGAGCGCGCGGGCGAGCGTCGCGCGCTGCCGCTCGCCGCCGGACAACGTGTCGAGTCGACGATGCTGAAACGAGAGGAGGTCGAGCTGCTCGAGCGCCACGTCGACCGCGTCGTGGTCGGCGCGCCGCTCGGAGCCGAAATACGTGAGGTACGGCGTCCGGCCGAGCAGGACGTACTCGCGGACGCTGATGTCGCCGGGGATCAGCGGCACTTGCGGAACGAGTGCGAGCGACCGCGCGAGCTGGCGACGCGACAGTGCGGCCGCGTCGTCGCCGAAGATCGCGACCGCGCCGTCGTAGCCGACGAGACCGGCCACGGCGCGCAGCGCCGTCGTCTTGCCGGCGCCGTTCGGCCCGATCAATGCGACCCACTCGCCCGGCTCGACCGTTGCCGCCAGGCGGTCGACGATGCGCGCCCCGCCGAGCGTCACCGAGAGCGAGTCGAGCGACAGCGCGCTCAAGCAGTCCGCCTGCTCGTGCGCAGGACGACGGCGAAGAACGGCGCGCCGAAGAACGCCGTGACGACACCGATCGGCAGCTCAGCCGGGGACATCACCGTGCGCGCGATCACGTCGGCGAACACGAGGAAGCCGGCGCCGACGATCACCGAGAGCGGCAACAGCAGCCGGTAGCTCCCGCCGACGAGGAGCCGGATCGTGTGTGGAACGATGATCCCGACGAACGCGATCAGGCCACTTACCGCGACCGCCGCCGCAGTCGCGATCGTCGCGGCGACGACAACGAGGAGACGGACGCGGCCCACGTTGACCCCGAGTGCAGCCGCTTCGTCGTCTCCGACCGCCAGCACGTCGAGCAGCCGCCGGTGGCCGAGCAGGATCAGCCACGAGACGGCTGCGTACGGTGCGATGATCGCGACCTCGTGCCAGCCGGCAGTCGAGAGGCGCCCGAGCAGCCAGGAGTAGATCTGCTGCACCGTCTGGACGTGCTGCTGCTGGACGAAGATCTGCATCGCCGTGAAGAAGGACGTAACGGTCACGCCCGCCAACACGAGCGCCGCCGGCCCAGCGGCGGCACCCGCGCTCCGGCCGAGCACGTAGGCGGCGACAACCGCGACCGACGCGCCGATGAACGCCGCGGGTGGCAGCAGGTCCCCGCTCCCCGACGTGAAGGCGACGACGAGCGTCGCACCGAGCCCAGCGCCGGCCGCAGCACCGAGGAGGTAGGGGTCCGCGAGCGGGTTGCGGAAGACGCCCTGGTATGCCGCTCCCGCGGCTGCGAGGGTACCCCCGACGAGGGCGCCCAGGACCACGCGCGGCAGCCGTAGCTGCCAAAGGATCGCGTCGTCGGCACCGGACAGCGGCGAGTGGAGTCCGACGATGTGCGCGAACGTTGCCTGCACGACCGTCAGGACGCCCAGATCGACCGGACCGACCAGGACGCCCGTCAGCAGCGCCGCCGCGAGGAAGAGGGCTGCGATCACCCACCGCATCAGCGCTTGCGGAGCACCTTCGCAACAGCCTGGACGAACTGCACGACGCGGGGCCCCCAGCGCGACGCGACGGAGTCGTCGATCGGGACGACACGACGCGTTCGAACCGCCGCGATGTTCGACCAGCCGGGGCGCCCCGAC
Source organism: Gaiellaceae bacterium (assembly GCA_035262005.1). Lineage (GTDB taxonomy): Bacteria > Actinomycetota > Thermoleophilia > Gaiellales > Gaiellaceae > 3-1-20CM-4-69-9. Next base: position 3,606 of record DATFTK010000056.1, read on the forward strand.
ACGGACGACACGTTCTGGCCGCAGCAACGGGTGTCGGCGAGCACGATCAGGCTCGGGTTGGCGCTCAAGATGTACTCCGCCGACAACTGCGGGTAGCCGGAGCCGCTCGAGTCGGCCGCGTCCGCGATGTTGCGCAGGCCGAACAGCTTGTAGATCCCGCCGATGAACGTCTTCGACGTCGCGCTGTAGTAGTCGGGCGACAGCTCGTGGTATACCGCGAGCCGCCTGCGCGGTGTCGACGCGATCGCCTTGGCGATCGACCGCTTCATGCGCTTGACCAGCGCGGCGGCGGGGCGCTTGTGCCCGGTGAGGTTGCCGAGCTGCTGGATCTGGCTGTACGCCGCGGCGAGATTCCTCGCGCTCGGCTGCACCAGCACGCGGATGCTCAGTTTCTGCAGCGCCTCGACCACGCCGCCGGAGTCGTACTGGACGACGACGAGATCCGGGTGATACGCCGCGATCGCCTCGACGTTCGGCGTGACGCCCGACAGGCTCGTGTGCGGCGCGCGCTTCGGGTAGTCGGATTGGTCGTCGACGGCGACGACCTGCTTGCCGGCGCCGATCGCGAACAGCGATTCGGTCGCCGTCGGAGACAGCGAGATGATGCGGTGCGGCGTCGCGGCCGACGCCGGCTGGACCGCGAGAAGTGTGGCGACGAGCGCCGCGAGGAGCAGTGATCGGAACACGAATCCTCCCTTCCGCGAGGGGTTCGGGTGTGCCGGGCGGGCGGAGGTCTTCTGACTCGGGGCTCCCTCCCTCGCCGCCTTCCCAGCCCGAAAGCCAGTGGCACGTGGCGCGGGAGCGTCTCCCCTCACAGCGGCGGGACCGTTCCGGACTTGCACCGGATTCCCTTGCCGCT
>DATFTK010000057.1:0-6385 GCA_035262005.1 Gaiellaceae bacterium
TCGTCTTCCTCCGCGATCAGCGCGACCCCGTTCGCGATGGTGTCCTCCACGTCGTCAGCGACGGTCTCCCACGGCTCGTCGAAGAACGGCGGCTTGTTCAGCTCCTGCTGGAACTCGTCGCGCAGCCGGTGCAGCAGCTCGGCATCGCTCGCCTGTGCGTCGCGAATCGTCATGCGTAGCGGAGGGCGAGAAGGAGGTGGTGGGCGCTCAAGTTCTCGAATGGATGGAAGCGGGCCGCCGCGGCGCGGACGTCGCTGGTCTCAGGGTAAAAGGCGAGCACCGCCTTGCGCAGGCCGAGGTCGCCGGCGGGCCAGGCGTGCGGACGTCCGAGGTAGCGGGCGAGGAACCAGTCGGCGCTCCACTCGCCGATCCCGCGGAGGGCAGTGAGGCGGGCCTTCACCGCCTCGTCGGGGAGGGCAGCGAGGGCACCGAAGTCGAGGTCGGCACGGGCGACGCCGAGCACGTACTCGGCCTTCCGTCGCGAGAAACCGAGCGCGAACAGCTCGTCCTCGGTCGCGAGGGCGACGCGTTCGCGGGTCGGGAAAGCGACGGCCACTCCCGCCGGCTCGCCAAAGCGGTCGATGAAGCGGCTCCTGACCGCGAACGCCGCATGCAGCGAGACCTGCTGCGCCGTGATCGACGACACGAGCGCCTCGAAGGGGTCGGGCGCGAGCGGGGGCCTGAAGCCCGGAAAGCGCTGGGCCGTGGCAGAGAGCACCTCCTCCCCCTGTGCGAACGCGCGAAAGCCGTCGAGATCGAATTGCACGCCGAGAAGGTGGCTGACGGTCGGCTCGATCGTCTCGTCGAGCGGCTCGGCGTTCACGCCGCCCGGCGCCTCGGTGATGCGCACCTCGCGTCCCGCGATGACGCGGTGCAGGCCCCCGTCATGCCAGACGTTGGCGCGGTCGACGCCCCAGAAGGTGAAGCGGTCGAGCGAGACATCGAAGTCGTACGGCTGCGGAACCGGGACGAAACCCACCGTGGGTGACGCTACGGGGTCTGACCCCCGCAGGGCGGTCGCTAAGCGACCTCCGTCAGCCGGCCGGTCTTCACGTCGTACACGAAACCGCGAACCTGATCTTTCTTCGGGATGAACGGGCTGCTCTTGATGCGCGCAATCGACTGGCGCACGTCGTCCTCGAGGTCGTCGAACGCCTCGACCGCCCACTCGGGCTTGATTCCGGTCTCCTCCTGAATCGCCCGCCGGAAGGCGTCGTCTTCGAAGGTCAACATGCCGCAATCGGTGTGGTGAATCAGGATGATCTCCTCGGTGCCGAGCAGTCGCTGTGAGATCGACAGCGAACGGATCTCGTCGTCGGTCACGACGCCGCCCGCATTCCGAATGACGTGGGCGTCGCCCTCGCTCAAGCCGAGCAGCGCATGCGGGTCGAGTCGAGCGTCCATGCATGCCAGCACGGCGACTCGTTTGGCCGGTGGCAGCGGCAGGTCCCCGCGGTCGAACCCCTCGGCGTAGCGTGCGGCGTTCTCCAGCAGCTCGTCGGTGACGCTCATGGCCCTCCCTCCCTTGATCCTTACTTCACGAAATGAAGTAATACCTGAGGGAGAGCGGTCAGCGCCGGGTCAGCTTCCTCCGACCCCTGCCGCCGCGGCTGCCCATTTCATCCGCCGGCTCCGGCTGCCCGAAGCAGTCGGCGATAAACAAACGGATCAGGCCGCGAGCCGGCGCTCGGCGAAGCGCCGCGCGATCTCGGCCCCGACGATCACGATCAGGCTCACCACCAGCACGACGACGGCGACAGCGATCACCTGAGGCAGGTTGCTCGGGAAGCGCAGGGCGCTGTAGAGGTAAATGGGGAACGTCTGACGCGTCCCGACGACGAATGACGCGACGGCGTACTCGTCGAACGACGTCGTGAACGCGATCAGCCAGGCCGAGACGACGGCCGGCAAGATCAGCGGCAGCACGATCAGGCCGAACGTGCGGTACGGACCCGCACCGAGATCGTAGGCAGCCTCCTCCACGCCCGTGTCGATCTGCGTCAGACGCGGAACGAGCACGAGGATCGTGTACGGCAGGCTGATGACGATGTGCCCGATCACGACGGTGAGCAGCGAGCGCGGGATCCCGGTCGCGTGGAAGAACAGCAGGAGCGAGATCCCGAAGACGATGTACGGGATCACCAGCGGCGCCAGCAGAACGGCCGAGACCACCGACTTGCCGACGAAGCGACGGCGCGCGAGCGCGATCGAAGCGAGGATTCCGAGCGCGACGGCACCGGCGCTCGAGATTGCTGCGACGATCGCGCTCGTCCCGAGCGCCGCCTTGAGGTCGGGATTCGTGGCGAACTGGTGGTACCAGCGTGTCGTGAACCCGCTGAGCGGAAACGCGGGAATGTCCGAGTCGTTGAACGAGAAGATCAGCAGAACCGCGATCGGCGCGTACAGAAAAACGACGAGAAGCGCGAAGAAGCCGCTCAGGAGACGCCGGCCGTTGCGTGAGAGCGCGACGTCCACTAGGTCGCCTCCCTGGCCTGCGTGAACCGCGCGAAGCAGAGCGTGAGCACGGCGACGACGCCGAGCAGGAACAACGCGAGCACCGAGCCGGTCTCCCAGTCCGGAAAGCCCGTCGAGAAGAGATCCGCGATCTGGTTCCCGTACATGTACCCCGACGTCCCGCCGACGAGCGAGGGCGTGACGAACTCGCCGACGGTCGGGATGAAGACGAAGAAGAACGCGGCGACGACCCCGGGCAGGCTCAGCGGGAAGGTGACCCGCAGAAACGCCTGCCACCGGCTGGCGTAGAGGTCGGAGGCAGCCTCGAGCAGGCGTCGGTCGAGGTTGTCGAGCGACACGAAGATCGGCAGCGCGACGAACGGAACCCAGACGTAGGCGAGCACCAGGATGACCGCGAACCTGCTGTAGAGCAGCTGCGACAGCGGGTGATTGGCCGAGCGGATCCCGGTCCACGCGAGGAACGAGTTCAGCACGCCGTTGTTCCCGAGAATGACCTTCCAGGCGAGCACCCGCAGCAGGTAGCTCGTCAGGAACGGCGCGATCAGCACGAGCAGCAGGACGTACTTGCGCTTGGTTCCCGAGAGCGCGAGGTAGTACGCGACCGGATACGCCAGCGCGACGACGACCGCCGAGACGATCAACGCCATCTTCACCGACTTCCAGAACAGCCCGAGGTACACCGAGCTGTGCAGGAACCCGTGCCACGCCCCGAGCGTGAAGCCGTGCGCGCCCGGGAACAGCGAGTAGACGTCGACGCTGTACAGCCCGACGATCACGATCGGGACCACGAAGAACGCGATCAGCCACGCGACCGGCAGGCCGAGCAGCGCCGGCGTCGCTATGTGCCCTCTCAGGCTGCCTTGACTTCTTCCCACATCCGGGCGTAGACCGCGCGCCGCGGGATGTCGCGGTCGAGATATGCGTTCGGCAAGGTCACTGCTCGCGGGTTCGTCAGCTGCAACGCACGCAGGAGGTCACTCGACGTCGGCCGGGCAAGCGTGTTCGCATGCCCGTAGCCGTAATTGTCCTCGAGCCACTTCCCGGACTTCGCCGAGCTCCACGCGTCGACGTAGGCGTGCGCAAGCTTCGGGCGCGGCGAGCCCTTGAGCAGCATCAGCATGCCGACCCACGCGATCGGCTTCTCCTTCGGGCGCATGTAGACGACCTTCAGGCCTTTCTTCTTCATCTGCACCCAGTCGTTCGGCCATGCGTACGCGATCCAGAGCTCGCCCGAGCCGAACGCCTCCCACAGGTTCGTCTCCGACGACCAGATCAGCCGGACGTTCTTCTTCTTCGACTTGAGCAGATTCTGCGACTGCTTGAGCTGCGCATCCGTCTGGTTCCACGGATTCTTGAAGCCGAGGTAGAGGCCGGCGACGGTGAGCATGTTGAGGTCGTCGAACCACGCGATCTTGCCCTTGTATCTGTCGTCGAAGATGAGACTCCACGACTTCGCCTTCGGCTTGACCTTGTCGCTGCGGTAGAGGATCGCGTCGAAGCCCCAGTCGTCCGGAATCCCGTACTGCTTGCCGTTGTACTGGCCCGCCTTGACCATGAACGGGTTGAGGTGCTTGAAGTTCGTGAGCAGCTTCGGATCCCACGGTTGGACGAGCCCGCTCGTCGCGAAGTACTTCGTCCAGCCGACGTAGGGGCGGAAGACGTCCGGCCTCAGGCCCGCGTGCAGCTTCGCCAGTGCGTCGGACTCGTTCGTCATGTAGGTGAACTGCGGCTTGTTGTTGGGGTACTTCTTCACGTACGCGGCGAACATCGACTGCCCGCCGTCGTTGCCGTAGCCCGCCCAGTCGAGAACCTGCAATCGACCGCTCTCGGCGGCCAGCGCGGCGCGCGCGAGACCGACGGGGCCTGTAGCAAGGGCGGCGGCCCCTCCTGCGGCCGCGAGCTTCAGGAGCTCTTCGCGGCTGAGTTTCCGTTCCACTAGATCACGCTCCTCCTCTCCTCCCCTAGTAGCTGGGCGGACTGATGATCCACATGACCTCGGCGGGTTCCCCGCCGACATTCGTCACGCGGTGCGGCGTCGAGCTGCGGTAGTCGATGCTGTCGCCGTGCCGGAGCTCGTGGACGTCACCGCCGAGCTCGAGCTGCACCCTTCCCGCCAGGACGACGAACAGTTCCTCCGAGTCCCCGTGCGCGTACGCCTCCGGCCCTGTCGAGCCGCCTGGGTCGAGCTCTCCGGCGAACACCTCGAGATGCTGGAGCGGCCGCGGCGTCAGCAGGAGCTTGCGTCCGAGGATTCCGAACGCGAGCGACGGACGCTCGTCGCGGCGCAGCACCCGCGGCCGGGGCGGCCCGCTCGGCTCGAACAGGTCCGCGACCGTGACGCCGAGCGCGTTGGCAATCCGGCGGAGCGAGGCGATGCTGGCGCTCGCCCGACCGCGCTCGACCTGGCTCAGGAAACTCTCGCTGACGCCCGCACGGTCGGCGATCGTCTTGAGCGTCGCTCGCCGCAGGCTCCGGATGTCGCGAAGGCGCTCGCCGACGTCGACTTCGGTGCTGACGTCGGGCACGCTCGAGGGCATCCAGATCTCCTTAGACCTCGTTGAAGGAAAACTGAAGCGACCCTACGACGTCGCTGAAGCTAAGTCAATCGGCGCCAGAGCTTCGACAGGAGAAACGTGGGGACGAGCCAGACGAGCAGGAAGACGATCAAGGTCGACGTCGCGATGCCGCCGATCAACAGCGTCAGCCCAAGCGCAAGCCCGAGCGCAAGCGTGAAGACGAGGTACGCGCCGACGCAGAGGACGAGCACGATCTCGCGGATCGCCACCCGGGTCGACTCGAAGACACTCGGGAGTGGGAGGCCGATGAAGGCGCGGCGCAGATCGTGGCGCGAGCGGGCCTTGAGAACCCGACCGGTACGCCGCGAGAACTCGTCGAGCGTCAGATACCCGCCCGCGTAGCCCTCCCGCAGGCGAGCAGTCGCCCGGTGCCGGTCGAGATCGCCGGCAAGCGCCACGCGGCGCTGCACGAGAGCGAAGAAAAACCAGGCGATGAGTCGAAAGATCACGACGCTCCTGCGAGAGTAGCCGTCCGGCGCGGCGACGTCGAACGGCTCGAGTTCAGGCAGCATGTAGACGAGTGACCGGGGAGCCGATCCGAAGCATCTGGACGACGATCGACGGCGTCCGCATCCACGCGCTCGCCGGCGGCGAGGGACCGCCGGTCGTGCTCGTTCACGGGTACGGGCTCTCGGGCGCGTACATGCTGCCGCTCGCACGCGCGCTGGCCGGCTCGTGCGCCGCGTATACCCCTGATCTCCCGGGGCAGGGAAAGAGCGACGCGCTGCGGGAGGGCCTCGGCATCTCGGCGCTCGCGGACATACTCGGAGCGTGGATCGAGGACGCCGGACTGGACAGCCCCGTGGTCGTTGCCAACTCGTTTGGCTGCCAGATCGTCACCGACCTCGCGGTGCGCCGACCGGAATGCGTCGGAGCGCTCGTCCTGATCGGGCCGACGATCGATCCGAACCAGCGGCGCGCCCGCCGTCAGCTGGCAGCCGCGCTGCGAGACTCCTCGCGCGAGCCGTTCTCGCTCCTCGCAATCGCCGCGCGGGACAATGCGCAGACCGGCATTCGCCCGCTGCTCGCGACGGCGCGCTTCGCGCTGCGGGACCGCATCGAAGAGCGGCTGCCGCAGCTCGGACAGCCGACAGTTGTCGTCTGGGGTGAGAAGGACGGCTTCGTCGGCCGCGCCTGGGCCGAACGAGTTGCCGCGCTGCTACCGCACGGGCGTCTCGTCGTGGTCCCCGGCGAGCCTCATGCCGTTCACTACACGCGGCCGGCTCTCGTCGCCGACATCGTGTTCGAGCTCCTGGCCGAGGAAGCCGAGGATCTCGGCGGCGACCTGCTCGGGCGCCTCGAGCATGGGCACGTGGCCGCAGGACACGTAGACG
>DATFTK010000058.1:0-2828 GCA_035262005.1 Gaiellaceae bacterium
CGGCTGGGAGCAGATCTTCTACCCGGTTCAGCCGCCGCACTGATGGCCGTCGCACCGACACGCCCGAAGAAGTCGCCGGGGCGCCAGAAGCTGGAGGCCGCCGTCAACTACCCACTCGACTGGCTCGAGGAGCGCTCGGGCCTCATCGGCGGGCTCAAGTACTTCCTCTTCCGCAAGGTCCCCGGCGACACGAACTGGTTCCACACGCTCGGCTCGGCGACCCTGACGGCGTTCCTCGTGCAGGCGGTCACCGGCGTGATTCTCGCCATGTACTACAAGCCGGACCCGAACAGCGCCTACCAGTCGATCAACCACATCACGAACGACCTGACGCTCGGCTGGCTTGTCCGCGGCATGCACAAGTGGGGTGCCAGCGTCTTCATCATCCTGCTCTTCTTTCACATGGCGCGCGTCTTCCTGTTCGGCGCGTACAAGTACCCGCGCGAGCTGAACTGGATCATCGGCGTGTTCTTGCTCGTCTTCGGGATGCTCGAGGGCTTCACGGGCTATCTGCTGCCGTGGGACCAGACGGCGTACTGGGCAACAGTGGTCGGCATCAACCTGAACGGGACGGCGCCGATTCTAGGGCCGTTCCTCGCGGACTTCCTCCGGAGCGGCGCCGAGATCGGCCCCGACACGCTCGCCCGCTTCTACTCGCTCCACATGCTGATCATCCCCGGCGCGATCTTCGCGCTGATCGGCCTGCACCTGTACCTCGTCGTGCGCCTCGGCGTGACGTCCCCGCCCTGGTCGCGTGAGGCCGCCGGCGGCCTGAGCGCCGGAGCCGATTACGAGCCCGAACGTGACGGCAACGGCCGCGCCGGGCTGACGCAGCAGCGGGCGCGAGGAACGCGCTGATGGCGAGCATCGACGAGCGGCGCGCCGGCTTCAAGCAGTACAAGGAGGACGTCAAACGCCGCGGGAAGCCGTTCTTCCCGTACGCGATGTTCCACGACACGGTGATGAGCCTCGTCGTCGTCTGCGTCATCATCGGCCTCGCCTGCGTCTGGTACTTCACGAGCAGCTCCGATCCGAATGCGTGCAAGTCCGACTGGGGCTCGTGCACGCTCGGGCCTCGCTACGCCGAGCCCGCCGATCCCGGCACGACGAACTTCGTGCCGCGGCCGGACTGGTACTTCTACTTCCTCTTCTATCTGCTTCGGATCTTCAAGTGGCCGGACACGGTCATCCTCGGTACGGTCGGCATTCCGACGATCCTCCTGATCATCCTGCTCGTCATCCCGTTCGTCGACACGCGGCGCGAACGGCGGCTGTACCGCCGACCGGTCGCGATCATCGCGGCCGTGCTGGTCGTCGTGTCGATGGGCGTGCTGACCTACAAAGGCGCGACCGCGAAGGAGGCGCTCGCGAGTGAGGTGGTGCAGGCGGTGCCGACGTGGGCGCAGCGTCAGGGCTTCGCCGACAACAAGGACGCGGTCGCCGGAGCGACCGTGTTCGCGAGCTCGGGCTGCACGGCGTGTCACACGTACCTCGGAACGGGCAGCTCCAACCTCGGCGCGCCGGACTTGTCAGCCATCGGCAAGGGCGGCCAGGGCCCGGCCTTCTTCTCCCAGTACGTCACCGACCCGTCGAAGTTCGGCAACAACGTGATGCCGAAGTTCGCCGCGCTCGGCGACGTGAAGCTCCACCAGCTCGGGGAGTTCCTCTCCGCGTCGAAGGGCCCGAAGTAACCGGCCCATGCGCATCTTCCTCGGCATAACCGGCGCCTCCGGCGCGCCCTACGCGGCACGGCTCGTCGAGGTGCTCGCGCAGGCGGACGTCGAGCTCGGCATCTCCGCGTCGGGCGCCGGGATCGAAGTCCTCGCGACGGAGCTGTACGGCAACGCCCGCTTGTCGCGCGACGAGACACTGGAGCGGCTGCTCGAGAGCGCACGCGGCGGCAACGTGACCGTCTACGACCCGAACGACTGGAAGGCGCCGTACGCGAGCGGCTCGGCGAAGGTCGACGCCTACGTGATCTGCCCATGCTCGATGGGGACGCTCGGAACGATCGCCTCCGGCGCGATGTCGAACCTGATCCACCGGGCGGCCTCCGTCGCGCTGAAGGAGGAGCGGAGGCTTGTCCTGATGCCGCGCGAGACGCCGCTCTCGACGATCCACCTGCGCAACATGCTGACGGTGAAGGAGGCCGGCGCGACCGTGCTCTTCCTCGCGCCGGGGTTCTACCACGGCGCCGACTCGGTCGACGACCTCGTCAACTTCGTCGTCGGCCGCGCGGTCGACCTGCTCGGCCTCGACGTCGCCCACGTGAAACGCTGGGGCGAATGAGCGCCGCCTCGGGCAGGCTCCCCGCGGAAGGCGTGCGTGCGATGTTCGATCGCATCGCGCCTGTCTACGACGCGATGAACCGCACCATGACGGCCGGCCTCGACCGCCGCTGGCGGCACGCGACTGCCGAAGCCGTCGTCCGTCCCGGCGATGTCGTCCTCGACGCCTGCTGCGGGACAGGCGATCTCGCCCTGGCCGACGTGCGCGCGGGCGGGCGCGTCATGGGTCTCGACTTCTCCGAGCGCATGCTGGAGCGCGCGAGGCGCAAGGCGCCGGAGCTCGAGTGGGTGAGCGGCGATCTGCTGATGCTCCCGTTCGGCGACGAGAGCTTCGACGCCGCGACCGTTGGCTTCGGCGTGCGCAACGTCGACGACCTCGAGCTCGCGCTGCGCGAGCTGCGTCGCGTGCTGCGTCCTGAGGGGCGGCTGGGGGTCCTCGAAATCACCCGTCCGCACGGGCTGCTCTCACCCTTCTATCGGCTTTGGTTCGACGGAGTGGTGCCTGTTCTCGGCAAGCTCCTACCAGGTGGGTCCGCATAC
>DATFTK010000059.1:0-16832 GCA_035262005.1 Gaiellaceae bacterium
GATTCTCTCCCTTTTTCAGAGAACGGACAAGTACTTCTGCAGCTCCCACTCCGTCAGCTGGACGCGGTACTCGTCCCACTCCGCCCGCTTGAGCTCGACGTAGCGGTCGAAGATATGCGGGCCGAGTGCCTTCCGGGCCAGGTCGGACTGGGAGAGCTCGTCGATCGCCTCGCCCAGGGTCTCCGGCAGCGAGACGATCCCGCGCTCGCGCCGCTGCTCGGCCGTGAGGTGGTACAGGTTCGTCTCCATCGGGTCCGGAAGCTCGTAGCCCTGCTCGATTCCCTCGAGACCGGCGTGGAGCAGCGCGGCGAAGGTGAGATACGGGTTGCAAGCCGGATCGGGACAGCGGATCTCGGCGCGGGTCGCCTGCTCGGCACCGGGCTTGTACAGCGGAATCCGGATCAGCGCCGAGCGGTTCCGCTGCGACCACGCGACGTAGACAGGCGCCTCATAGCCGGGAACGAGCCGCTTGTACGAGTTCACCCACTGCGCGAAGACCGCGCTGATCTCCCGTGCGTGCCGCAGCTGACCGGCGATGAACGCCTTGCCCGCGTCGGACAGGTGCCACCTGTCGTCGCCGTCGAAGAACGCGTTCCGGTCGTCCTTGAACAGCGACTGGTGCGTGTGCATCCCGGAGCCGTTCTCGCCGAAGAGCGGCTTCGGCATGAAGGTCGCGTGGTAGCCGGCCTTCTTGGCGATCTCCTTGACGATCAGGCGGTACGTGACCGTGTGGTCGGCCATCGAGAGCGCGTCGGCGTAGCGCATGTCGATCTCGTGCTGCGAGGGGCCGACCTCGTGATGGACGTACTCGATCGGGATCCCCATCGACTCGAGCGCTCGAACCGTCTCCTGGCGGAGACCGCTCGCGGCATCGAGCGTCGTCATCGCGAAGTAGCCGCCCTCGTCAAGCGTCTCCGTTCCCTTGTCGTCCCGGAAGAGGAAGTACTCGAGCTCGGGGCCGACGTTGAAGGTGTCGAAGCCGAGCGACGACATGCGCTCGAGGGCGCGGCGAAGCACGTAGCGCGGGTCGCCCTCGTACGCCTTGCCGTCCGGGGTGACGATGTCGCAGATCATCCGCGCCACCCGCGTCTCGCCTTCTTTCCAGGGCATGAGCTGGAACGTGTCCGGATCGGGGATCGCGACCATGTCGGACTCCTCGATCGCGTTGAAGCCCGTGATCGACGAGCCGTCGAAGCCCATCCCGTCGTCGAGCGCGTCCTCGATCTCGCTCGGGGTCACCGCGAAGCTCTTGAGGTGACCCTCGATGTCGGAGAACCAGAGGAGGACGAACTCGACGCCCTCCTGCTCGATCCGAGCGCGTACCTCCTTGCGGGTCTCCTCGCTCGACGTCGCTCTGTTCTTCGTCTCGACCTGCGCCATGGTCCCTCCCTTGAAATGCAAAAAGCCTCAGGCGCCGAGGGCGCCCGAGGCCCCGTTGCCTCGAAGACGAAGAGAGACTATACCGTGACGGCGTGCGGGTTCTCGTCACAGGCGGCGCCGGGTTCATCGGCTCGCACTTCGTCAAGCGGCTACTGGCTGCCGGCGAGGACGTCGTCGTCCTCGACAAGTTCACCTATGCCGGGAACCCGGCGAACCTCCCGGACGGGACCGATGTCTACCGTGGCGACATCTCCGTGCGCGAGGACGTCGAGCGGATCGGCCCGGTCGACGCGATCGTCAACTTCGCCGCCGAGACGCATGTCGACCGCTCGATCCACGGGCCCGAGGACTTCGTGCGGACGGACGTGCTCGGCACGCTCGTGCTGCTGCAGGTGGCGCGGGAGCTCAGCACGCGGTTCGTCCAGGTCTCGACGGACGAGGTCTACGGCGACATCGAGCCCGGCTGGTCTTCCCGCGAGGACGACACCCTTCGGCCGTCGAGCCCGTACAGCGCATCGAAGGCAGGAGGCGATCTCCAGGTGCTCGCAGCCGTGCGCACGTTCGGCGTCAATGCCTCGATCACTCGCGGGTCGAACACGTACGGGCCCAACCAGTATCCGGAGAAGGTGCTGCCGCTCTTCACCACGAACGCGCTCGAGGCGGAGCCGCTCCCGCTCTACGGCGACGGTCGCCAGGTACGCGACTGGCTGCATGCCCACGATCACTGCGCCGGGATCGAGCTCGTCCTGCGTGAGGGCCAACCCGGCGAGGTGTACAACGTCGCCGCCAACGAAGAGCACGAGAACGTCGAGCTAACGAACCTCGTGCTCGAGCATCTCGGCGCCGACCGCTCGCTCATCCGTCACGTCGAGGACCGTGCGGGCCACGACCGCCGCTACTCGCTGGACACCTCGAAGCTCCGTGCGCTCGGCTGGGCGCCGCGACGCAGCTGGGAGGACGGGATCCGGGCGACGATCGACTGGTACCGCGACAACCGCGAGTGGTGGGAGCCCATCAAGCGCTCCGACGGGTTCCGCGAGTTCTACGAGCGGCAGTACGCCGCGCGTCTCGCTTAGCAGTTCTCTTCTGCCTGGGAACGGAGTCGATCGATGGCGGCCTTGTGCCCCTCGATCGCCTGCGCCTGGTCGAGCAGGTCGAGCACGCCGTCGCAGTTGCCGAGCTGGTAGCGCGTATACGCAAGGTTGTACTTGGCGTACGCCTCGTACAGCTTCCCGGTCCCGTCGAGCTTCTGCACTGCCTGCTCGAGGAGCGGCAACGCTCCCGCATAGTCGCCGCTCTGCATCTTCGCGTAGCCCGCGTCGTTCAACTGCTCCCCCGTTGCAGCTGATGCCGGCGGCGTGGCTGCTGTCGTCGCCGGCGCGGTCGTGACGGTCACGGGCCGCTCGACGGTGCTCACCTGGCCCTGTGTCGTCACCGTGTGAACGTGCGTCACGACAGTGCTCGGCGTGTTCGCGTCGGCGCGAGTGAGGAAGTACGCGAGCAGCGCACCTGCAACCGCGCCCGTGACGAGCAGCACGGCCAGCAGGGGCCATGCCGACGACGTACGCCTCCGCGCGCCCAACGGGCGCGTCACCGCCGTCGGCGGGACCGCCGCGAGGCGGCGGGTCTCGCCCGCCGCGTCGGCATACGCCGCCAGCAGCGCGGCGACGAAGTCGGCACACGTTGCAAAGCGCTGCGCCGGATCCTTCGCGAGCGCACGCGCGAAGCAGCGGTCGAGCTCGGACGGGAGGCCCGCACGAGCGGAGATCGACGGCACCGGTGCGTTCACGTGAGCCGCGGCCTCTGCAGTGGCGCTGTCCGATTCGAACGGGCGCGATCCGGCTAGCAGCTCGAACGCGACTACGGCAAGCGCATACCGGTCGCTCGCGGGCGTTGCGCGCTCGCCTTGCGCCTGCTCGGGCGAGAGGTACCCGGCCGTGCCGAGCACCGTGCCGGTCATCGTGAGCGAGTCCATGCCCGCGGCGCTCGCGATGCCGAAGTCGGCGACGTGAACGTTTCCCTCGCGGTCGAGCATGAGGTTGCCCGGCTTCACGTCGCGGTGGACAACGCCGAGCTCGTGCGCAGCGTCCAGCGCCTGCCCCGTCTGCCCGAGCCACGTGAACACGCGCTGCGGAGGCTGCGCGCCCTGGTCGCGCAGCACGTCGTCGAGCGAGCCCCCGCCGAGGTACTCCATCACGATGAACGGCCGCCCACCGTGCTCGCCGACGTCGAACACGGTCACCGTGTTCGGCTGTCCCGACAGTCGAGCCGCGGCGAGCGCTTCCCGCGTGAAGCGCTTGCGCACCGACTCGTCTTGGGCGTAGTGATCGCCCAGGATCTTGACGGCGACGTCGCGGCCGAGCACCGAATCCGTGGCGCGGTAGATGTCGCCCATGCCGCCGCGCCCGATTCGTTCGGGATCGCGATAGCGAGACGGGAGGATGTCGGTCGTCAGTGCCACAGCTGCTTGAACGGATGTGCCCCCCGTCCCGTCACGCAAACGATGAGGTCAGCGTTCCGTAAAGAAAGGTGCTGCACATGACCGCCTTTGCTAGCCTCGTGCGCGTCCTCGCTGGGGTCACCTCGATGCGTCGAACGGTCGCAATCGCTTCCATTCTCGTGCTCGTCGCCATCCCGGCGGCGCATGCACGGACGCACGCGAAGGCCGCTGCCGGCGCTGCCACATTCGTTGTCAGCGGTCATGGCTGGGGGCACGGCGTCGGCATGAGCCAGTACGGCGCCTACGGCTACGCCCAAAAAGGCTACGGCTACGAGAAGATCGTGCTGCACTATTTCCCCGGCACCGAGCTCGGCCAGGCACCAATTTCCAAAGTCCGCGTCCTGATGACAAGCGGTGTTGCCACGCTGCCGCTCGGGGCGGCGTCCGACTTTAAGGTCAAGGATGCAACAGGTGCGGTGCACACGGTCGCCGCGGGCAAGTACACGCTGACGCCGGCGCTCAAGCTGAAGGTCGACGGCGGGACGACTGCGCGTACGCTGCCGGGACCGCTGCTCTTCCAGCCGGGGGCGGCGCCGCTGCAGCTGAAGCACCTCTATCGCGGCTCGATGCAGGTCGACGTGGTCAGCGGAAAGCTGCGCGCGATCAACATCGTCGGGCTCGAGCAGTACCTGTACGGCGTCGTGCCTTCGGAGATGCCGTTCGGCTGGGCGCCGGAAGCCCTCAAGGCGCAGTCGGTGGTCGCGCGCTCGTACGCACTCGCGACGCGTCGTACCGGCGCGTTCGATCTCTACCCGGACACCCGCAGCCAGGTCTACCTCGGCATCGAGCACGAGAAGCCGTCGACGACGTCCGCGGTCGACGCGACCGCCGGGCAGGTCGTCCTCTATCAGGGCGCGGTTGCGAAGACGTACTTCTTCTCGACGTCGGGCGGCCGCACCGCCTCCGCGGAAGACATCTGGGGCGAGGCCGTGCCGTACCTCGTCTCGGTGCCCGACCCCTACGATTCGATCTCGCCGCACCACTCGTGGGGGCCGATGGCGTTCACCGGCGCCTCGCTCGCAAAGCGGCTGAAGATGAAGGGCCGCGTCATGGACGTGCAGACCGAGCTGAACTCGTCCGGCCGAGTCAAGACGCTGACCGTCGTCGGCTCGCAGGGCACGCTCGCGATCCCGGGCGCAAACGTGCGTCAGCGGCTCGGTGTCCAGTCGACCTGGCTCACGGTCGGGGTGCTGTCGCTGTCGGCGCCGAGCACGACTGTCGTCTACGGATCCCGCGGACAGCTCAGCGGCGTCGCGCGCGGCCTCACCAGCGCGGTGCTACAGCAACTGGACGACACGACCTGGAAAGACGTCGGCGCGGTGAAGCCCGACCAGGACGGCGCCGTCACGCTTTCGATCAAGCCGACGGTCACTACGCGCTACCGACTCGCGACCGGCAAGGTCAGCGCGCCGCCGGTCCGCGTTCCCGTCGCGCCGCTCGTCCGCTTCAACACACCGCACACGCCCGACCAGCTGAGCGGCTACGTCCGGCCGCTCTCGCTCGCCGGCACGCGTGTCTTGATCCAGCGACAGCAGGGCCCCGGGTGGGTGACCGCGACGCAGGCGACGGTCGCGGCGAACGGCAGCTTCCTCGCGAGGCTGCAGCTGACCGACGGCGTCTATCGCGCGCGTGTCGGCTCGGGACACGGCTATGTCGCCGGGATCACGCCGCTGCTGCAGGTCTCGAACCAGTGAGGCGGGCCGCGGCGGCGGTCCTCGCGCTCGCTCTCGCACCGCCGGCCGCCGCGCTCGCAGCGCGGGCGGCGTTCACCCCGAGCGACCCGCTCGCCTCGAAGCAGTACTACCTCGCCCAGGACCACACCTTCGACGCGTTCGGGCCTGAGCTGCCGGTGCTCAACCCCGTACGAGTCGCGGTCATCGACTCGGGGCTCGACGGCGGCCATCCGGAGTTCCCGCGCTCGCGCATCTGGCAGGCACGTAGCTGGGTCGGCGGCAGCGCCCTGACGGACGAGCAGGGGCACGGCACGTTCGTGGCCGGCGAGATCGCGGCGGCGATCAACAACAACGAGGGCATCGCCGGCATGGCCTTCCCCGCCCAGCTCGTGATCGCGAAGATCGCGCGCACCGACCAGTCGATCGACGTTCGCGACGAGGCGCAGGCGATCCGCTGGGCCGTCGACGTAGGCGCGCGTGTGATCAACCTGTCGATCGGCGGGTTGCGCAACCCGTTCAACCCACGCACCGATACCTACTCCAAAGTCGAAGCGGCTGCGATCGAGTACGCCGTGCGCAAGGGCGCGGTCCTCGTGGCAGCGGTCGGAAACTCCGACGAGGCACCGCAGAGCCCCTGGCCCTACGCGAGCTACCCCGCCGCGCTGCCGCACGTCATCGGCGTCAGCGCGCTCTCGCCGACGGGCAGTGTCCCGAACTTCTCCGACCGCGACCGCATCTACAACGACATCTCCGCGCCCGGGCAGGAGATCTATTCGACGCTGCCTCGCGCGTTGACCTCGTTCCGGCCGCTCTGCCAGAACCAGGGCTACTCGGACTGCGGCCCCGAGGAGTTCCGGCATGCAGCCGGCACCTCGTTCGCCGCTCCGCAGGTGACGGCGGCCGCGGCGCTGCTGCTCGCGCTCAAGCCGACCCTGCAGTCCGATCAGGTCTCGAACATCCTGGAGCGCTCCGCGACGGACGTGAACGCGTCGGACGGCTGCAAGTCCTGCCCGCTGCAGCGCGACTCGCTGAGCGGCTGGGGCCGCCTGGACGTCTCGAAGGCGATCGGGGCGCTCGACGGCGTCCTCCCCGCGCCCGACCACTACGAGCCGAACGACGACGCCGGCACCCAGGCGGCGAAGCTGTCGGCCGCGGTGACGTCGGTGAAAGCAACGATCGACTTCTGGGACGACAACATCGACGTGTACCGGATCTACCTGCGGCAAGGGCAGAAGCTCAAGCTGGCGCTCGACGGCCCAGCCGGTGCGACGTCGAACCTCCTGCTCTGGAGGCCCGGCACGAAGCGGGTGAACGACCTGCGCACCCAGAACCTGCGGGCGGCCCAGGCGATCGGCCCGGGGGCCTCGCACCGGCTCGGCTATCGCGTACCCAAGAAGGGCTGGTACTACGTCGAGGTGAAGGTGACCACGCGCGGATCCGGGCCGTACGAGCTCTCGATCACTCGCTCGCGCTGAGTAGCTCGGATGCCGAGACCTCGCGCAGAACGCGCGCCGGGTTGCCGACGACGACGACGCGGGGCGGGACGTCCTTTACGACGACCGCACCGGCCCCGACGAACGCCTCCTCTCCGATCTCGACCGCCGGACAGAGGACGGCGCCGGCTCCGACGCGCGCGCCCCGCCGGATCGTCGGGCCCTTCCGCAGCCCGTGCCGCTCCTCTGTGCGTCCCATGAAGTTGTCGTTCGACGTCTGCACGCACGGCGCGATGAAGACGTCCTCCTCGACCGTCGAGTAGGCGGTGACGTAGGCCATCGCCTGAACCTTCGTGCGCGCGCCGACCGTCGTGTCGTTTTCGACGAGCGAACCGCGCCCGACCACGACGTCGTCGCCGAGCTCGCAGCGCTCGCGCACACACGCCTGGTCGCCGACGATCACCCGCGCGCCGATCCGCGTGCCGGCGAAGACGATGGCGCCGGTCGAGACGACGGTCCCCGCCCCGAGCTCCAGCGGCGGCAGCTCCTCCCGCCGCGCCGTGGACCGCGGCGAGAGCGTCGGCTGCTTCCCGACGACGGCGTAGTCCAGGATGGTGCAGTCGTCGGGGACGATCGTCCCCGGGTAGACGATGGCCGTGTCCGCGATCACACGACGGCGGACTCGAGCGACGCCTGCAGCTGCTCGAGCGCGCGGACGACCGGGACGGCGTCGCGTGCCGCCTTGTGGGGATCGCCCTCACCGGCGACGAGCCGCAGGAAGTGCCCGCACTCGAGCCGCAGCGGCTCCGTCGCGTCGACCTTCGGGCTGTAGATGTCGCCCGTCCGCGTGCGCCAGTTGTCGTAGACGGTGATCTTGCGTTCACGCTCCATGTCGTCGAACACCGCCATGCGGTCGTTGCCGACGACGGTGATGCGCCGAATCTTGTGCGGGTCGAGCCACGACAGGTGCATGTGCGCCATCTTCCCGGACGGGAAGTTGAGGTAGCAGAAGACGACGTCCTCGACGCCGCCCGTGAGGAAGGCGTTGCCGTGGGCACGCGCCTCGCTCGGCTCCTCCTCGATCAGGTGAAGGAGCACCGAAAGGTCGTGCACGCCGAGCGACCAGAGCGCGTTCTCGTTCGTCCGGAAGGTGCCGAGGTTCTGGCGGTTGCCGTAGACGTAGAGCACGTCCCCGAGCTCTCCCGAGCTCACGATCTCCTTCAGCATGCGAACACCGGGGTGGTAGAGCAGGAGGTGACCGGGCATGAGCACGAGGGCGCGTTCTTCCGACAGCTCGCAGAGCTCCTCGAGCTCGGCGCCGCGCATCGCCGGCGGTTTCTCGACGAAGACATGCTTCCCCGCCTCGAGTGCTCGCCGGGCCAGCTCGTAGTGCGTCGGTACCGGCGTCGCGATCACGACCGCCTCGACGGAGTCGTCGGCGAGCACGTCGTCGAACCTCACCGTCAGACGCGCGCGCGGGTAGCGCTGCGCGAGGCCGTCGTGCTGGGCTTCGTCGAGGTCGCAGAGCCACGCGAGCTCGGCGAGGTCCGCAAAGTTGCGCGCAAGGTTCTTGCCCCACTGCCCGAGGCCGACCTGACCGATGCGCGCCATCAGAGCTTCCACACTTTCCCGTTCCCGGTGCCGTTCCTCCCGGTCGCGTTGCGGAAGTCGACGACGATCTGCGCGCGTTCGACGAGATCGTCGTAGTCGATCGCGCGGTGCGCCGTGACGATGACGACGCCGTCGTAGCTCTCCGGCCGGTATTCGGCACAGCGCATGCCCTCGAATTCGGGAACGTGCGGGTCGTGGTAGTCGACGTCCGCGCCGGCCTTCCGGAGCAGCTGGATGATCTTCTCCGCGGGCGACTCGCGAACGTCGTCGACGTCGGCCTTGTAGGAGACGCCGAGAACGAGCAGCCGCGACCCGTTCAGCGACTTCTGCGCGCCGTGGTTCAGTGCCTGCGAGATGAGCGAACGGCAGAAGTACGGCATGTTGGCGTTGATCTTCCCGGCGAGCTCGATGAACTCGGTGTAGAAGTCGTACTCGCGCGCCTTCCACGTGAGGTAGAAGGGGTCGATCGGGATGCAGTGGCCGCCGAGCCCGGGTCCGGGCTTGAAGCTCATGAAGCCGAACGGCTTCGTCGCCGCAGCCTCGACGACCTCCCACACGTCGATGTCCATCCGCTCGCACAGCTGCGCCAGCTCGTTGACGAGCGCGATGTTGACCGCGCGGTAGATGTTCTCGAGCAGCTTTGTCAGCTCGGCGGCTTCCGGCGACGACACCGGCACGACGGTTTCGACGGCCCCGCGGTAGAGCTCCGCCGCGCGCTCCGTGCAGGCGGGCGTGACGCCGCCGACGACCTTCGGCGTGTTGTGCGTCGTCCAGTCCGTCCGGCCCGGGTCGACGCGCTCGGGCGAGAACGCGAGCTGGAAGTCCTCGCCGGCCTTCAGCCCGCCGCGCTCGAGGATCGGCTGCACGACCTCTCGCGTCGTTCCGGGGTACGTGGTCGACTCGAGGACGACGAGGTGTCCCCTGCGTAGGTGCGGCGCCAGCTCCTCGACGGCTGCGGTGACCATCGACAGGTCGGGCTCGCGCTGGCTCGAGAGCGGCGTCGGCAGCGCGATCAGGATCGCGTCGGCCTCGGCCGCCCGCTCGATGTCGAGCGTCGCCGCGACGAGGCCGGCGTCGACGAGCTTCTTCAGCTCCCCGGAGGGGACGTCGCCGATGTGGCTCTCGCCCCGGTTGATCCCGTCGACGACCTCGCGCTTGACGTCTCGGAGCAGCACGTTGTTGCCCGCGTCGGCGAAGACCTTGGCCAACGGCATCCCCACGTAGCCCGCCCCGATGATTGCCACTTCCGGCTTCATTCGGCGCAAGGCTACTGACGTCGAGGGCTGGCTACACTTCCCTGCCGCTTGGGCCGTTAGCTCAGCTGGTAGAGCAGGGGACTCTTAATCCCAAGGTCGCAGGTTCGATCCCTGCACGGCCCATCGGAAATCCCGTTGTGAAGCCACACATCCACGTGCTGACGCTGGGCGTCGCCGATCTCGAGCGATCGCTCG
Source organism: Gaiellaceae bacterium (assembly GCA_035262005.1). Classification (GTDB taxonomy): domain Bacteria; phylum Actinomycetota; class Thermoleophilia; order Gaiellales; family Gaiellaceae; genus 3-1-20CM-4-69-9. Next base: position 10,049 of record DATFTK010000059.1, read on the forward strand.
CCTTCTACCGCGCGCTCGGGTTCGAGTCCGAGGGGATCACCGGGACGACGTTCCCCGGCGGCGCCCTGGCGATGTTCAACCTCGCCGACGGACTGATTTTTGCCTTGTACGGTCGAGATGACCTGGCGGTCGACGCGAACGTGACGTTCGACGCCCCCGGCCGCAGCGAGTTCACCATCGGACACCTCGTCGGCAGCAGGGAGGGCGTCGACGCGGTCCTCGCGGAGGCCGAGGCCGCCGGCGCGGCGCTGACGGAGGAGCCGCACGACCGTCCCTGGGGGATCTACTCGGGATACTTCCGCGATCCCGATGGACACCTCTGGGAGGTCATCTGGAACCCGCGGCAGGCCACTCTGGCGTAACCGCGACTTCGTCCTGCTCGAGTCGGGGCTGCTGCTGTCGTCGATCGGCACCTCGCTCACGACGATCGCGTACCCGCTGCTGACGATCTCCGTCACCGGCTCGGCCGCGAAGGCCGGGCTCGTGACCTCCGCGCGCCTGCTGCCGTACGGTGGCCTCTCGCTCGCCGCCGGCGTGGCGGCCGACCGCTGGAGCCGCAAAGGGCTGATGATCGCCGCGGACGCAGTCCGGCTCGTCGCGATGGGAGCTTTCGCCATCGCCCTGCTGAGCGGGGGCGTCGAGTTCTGGGCGATCTTCGTCGTCGCGCTCGTCGAGGGGACGGCGTCGACGCTCTTCACCGCGGCGGATGCCGGCGCGCTCAGAGCCGTCGTCCCCGCCCAGCAGCTGCCGGCCGCAGCGGGGACACGAGAGGCGCGCCGGTCGGTCGTGCGGCTCGGCGGACCGCCGCTCGGCGGCGTGCTCTACGGCATCAGCCGCGCGATTCCGTTCGCCGCCAACGCCGTCTCCTATCTCTGCTCGACCGTCGCGCTCCTGGCGATGCGGACGCCGTTCGAGCAGAGTCGAGAGCATGCCGGCGAGTCGTTTCGCGCGCAGTTCGCCGAAGGCTTCCGCTACATGTGGCAGCACGCGTTCCTGCGGACGACCGCCTTCGTCTACGGCGCCGGAAATCTCCTGACGACCGCGCTGTTCCTGCTGATCGTCCTCATCGGCGAGGCCGAGGGACTGACGCCGGGCGCGATCGGGCTGCTCAGCGTCGCGGTGGGAGTCGGGACGCTCGTCGGGTCGCTTGCCTCGCCGTGGTTCCGCAAGGTCTTCTCGGTCCGTACGATCCTGCTCCTCGAGCTGTGGACGTGGCTCGCGGTCTGGGCGTTCGTCATCTGGCCGCACGTGTGGGTGCTCGCGGGCTGGTCGCTGCTGTTCGGCATCGCGGCGCCGGTGACGGACTCGGTCGTCGTCGGCTACCGGCTGGCGCTGACGCCGGACCGGCTGGTCGGCCGGGTCGAGAGCGTCCGGACGACGATCTCGCTCGTCGCGAGCCCGATCGGGCCGTTGCTCGCAGGCTGGCTCTTCGGCGTGACGAGCGCTCGCGAGACCGTGGCGGTGGTCGCGCTGGGCGGCCTGGCGCTGGCCCTGTGGGGAACGCTGAGCCCCGCGATCCGTGCTGCGCCGAGCCTGACCGAGCTCTAGGGGGTGAGGAAATTTGGCGTTAGCAGAGTAAAGTCAGACAAGTTCGCCCGACGTGTGGGGGGCTCTATGGCGACTCGAGACGTCGAACGCCGAGTTTTAGAGGACGACCGTTTCTTCAGCGACGAGATCGAGCGCCTTCGGCTGCTGCTGGAAGCGTCCTCGACGCTGCTGGGGTCGCTCAGCGTCGAGACGATGCTCCCCGAGATTCTCGAGCTCGCGAGCCGCACCCTCGCAGCCGACGCGTACGCCCTGTGGCGGAAGAGCCAGGCCGACGGCGCTTGGAGCGTCGCGGCCTATAGCGGACTGCCTGAGTCGTACGTCGAGAGCGCGACTGCGGCTGTTCGCGGCCGCGGCGATGCCGTCCTCCTCGACGAGCCGCTGGTCGCGGAGGACATCGCCACAGCCGACTGGATCAGCGCGGAGCATCGCGAGGCGCATGCGCGGGCCGGTACGCAGGCCATGCTCGTCGCCGGCCTCCGCTACGGCGACCGGGTCGTGGGGACGCTCGTCTTCTACTACGGGCAACCCCGTACCTTCGGCGAGTCCGAGAAGAACGCCGCTTCGCTGCTCGCGAACCTCGCGGCGGCGGCGATCGGGGCCGCGGAGCTGTACGAGGGGCAGCAGCGGCTTGCCGAGGACCAGCGCTTCGTGGCGGAGGCGAGCGAGCTGCTCGCGTCGTCGCTCGAATACGAGCGCACACTCTCCAACGTCGCCCACCTCGCCGTGCCCCAGTTCGCCGACTGGTGCGCGATCGACATGGTCGAGCCCGGCGGGGGGCTGAGCCGGCTCGCGATCGCACACGTCGACCCGAGCAAGGTGCAGCTCGCCAACGAGCTCGCCGACAGGTACCCGCCCGATCCCGACGCACCGTATGGCGTGCCGAACGTCATCCGCACGCGGCGCCCGGAGCTGTTCGCGGAGATCAGCGACGACCTGCTCGCGCAAGCGACCTCCGAGACGCCGGAGCTGCTGGCTCTCCTGCGTGAGCTCGGCCTCCGCTCCTCGATGTGCGTGCCGCTCATCGCGCGCGACCGCGTGCTCGGGGCGATCACGTTCATCGCGGCCGAGACCGGACGTCGCTACGACGAACACGACCTGGCAATCGCCCTCGACCTTGCCCGTCGTGCCGCAACCGCGGTTGACAACGCGCTCCTCTTCCGCGACGCGCAAGCCGCTCGCCGCCAGGCCCAGGACTCGCTCGCGGTCGTCGATGCGATCTTCGCCGCCGCGCCGGTCGGCCTCGCCTTCATGGACACGCGCTTCAAGTACGTCCGGGTGAACGACGCGCTCGCAGAGATCAACGGTCTCCCGGCCGAGGAGCATGTCGGCCGGTCTCTGCGAGACGTGCTCGGAGAGGAGCTGGCAAACACGATCGAGCCGTACCACCGGCACGTGATCGAGAAGGGCGAGCCGATTCTCGACCTCGCCGTCGAGGGACAGAGCGCCGCCACTCCCGCCGACAGGCGCAACTGGCTCGTCAGCTACTACCCCGTGCGCGATGCGACAGAAACGATCCTCGGCGTCGGCGTCGTCATCACCGACGTGACCGAGCGCGAGCAGGCGCGCGCAGCAGCGGAGGCCGCGGGAGCGAGGCTCAGCGTCCTCGCCGCGGCGAGTCAGCGGCTGGCCGGCTCGCTCGACTACGAGTCGACGCTCGCGAATCTCGCAACGCTCCTCGTCCCGCGCTTCGCCGACTGGTACGCGGTGGACGTCGTCGACCGCAGCCAATTCAGGCGCATCGCCGTCGTCCACAGGGACCCGTCGAAGCAGAAATGGGCCGAGAAGTCGATGCAGCTGTTCGCGCCTCGGCAGGAGGAGCTCGAAGGAAGCGCACGGGTCGTCCGGACCGGCGAAGCCGTCCTGTACCGCACGATCAGCGAGGACCTGCTCGCCGCGTCGACGTTGAGCAAGGAACACCACCGGGTGCTGCGCGAGCTCGGTATGGAGTCGGCGATGTGCGTGCCGCTCACCGCGGCGGGCCGCACATTCGGGGCGTTGATGCTCGTCTCGTCGGATCCGGACCGGCTGTTCGACGAAGACGACCTCGACTTCGCGAAGCACCTCGGCCGGCGCGCGGCGGTCGCGGTCGACAACGCGCGGCTTTACCGCCAGGCGGAGCGACGCGCCCGCTCGGCGCTCGTCGTGCAACACGTCGCCGACGGCGTGCTGCTCGTCAACAACGACGGCTTGATCCGGCTCTGGAATCCTGCCGCCGAGCACATCACGGGCGTGTCGGCGGAAGAGGCGCTCGGGCGACCGGCCGGCGAGATCTTCGCGGGCTGGCCCGCGATAGCGGGCCTGGCGGAGAACAGTGAGCACCGGCCGGTGATGCAGTCGGTCAGCGTCAACGGCCGTGAGCTCTGGCTGTCGATCACCGCGGTCGGGTTCGACGACGGCAGCGTCTACGCGTTCCGCGACCTGACCGAGGAGCGCGCGGTCGAGACACTGAAATCGGACTTCGTCTCGACGATCTCGCACGAGCTGCGGACGCCGTTGGCGGCAATCTACGGCGCGGCACTGACGCTGCGGCGCGAGGACGTCCCGCTCGGCGAGCCCCAGCGAGCCGGTCTGCTCGAAGTGATCGCCAGCGAGTCGGACCGGCTCGCGCGCATCGTCAACGACGTGCTCTGGGTGAGCCGGCTCGAGTCGGACGGCTTGCGCACCGTCATCCAGCCCTGCAACGGCGTCGAGTTGGCGCGCACCGTCGTCGATGCCGCCCAGCAGTACATCCCGCCGACGATCAAGCTCGAGCTGACTGCGCCGAAGCGGGAGGTGCCGCCGGTCGCGGGCGACGCCGACAAGATCCGCCAAGTGCTCACCAACCTCGTCGAGAACGCCGTCAAGTACTCACCCGACGGCGGCCAGATCACCGTCGCCGTCGCGGTCGCCGGTCGCCGGCTGCGCTACTCGGTGCGCGACCAGGGCCTCGGCGTTCCGCCGGCGGAGCACCGCAGGATCTTCGAGAAGTTCTATCGCCTCGACCCCGACCTGACCCGCGGCGTCGGCGGCACGGGCCTCGGCCTCTACATCAGCCGCGAGCTGCTCGAGCGGATGGGCGGGAGCGTCTGGGTCGAGTCGAACGGCACCGCCGGCTCCATCTTCGTCGCGGAACTCCCACTAGCCGACTAGAAAAGCGGAAGAGCACGTGAGAAGGTTGTTAGCGTGAACGGCGGCTCTGTCCTGTGGGCCGAGGCACCCGACGAGGACGGGGCCGACACCGCCGAGCCGGCCGCCGAGGGCGAGGTCGACGACAGCTTCGCGGCGCGGCGGCTGCGCCGCTGGCTCAAGGGGATGTTCGGCGGAGCCGCGAAGCGCCCAGCCCGAGACAGCGGACCTGTGGAGGGGGATCGGGGGAACCGGGATGTTCCCCCGACCGCGGACCCTTAGAACGTCGGCGGCGGGCCGCCCTCGTCAACGTAGGTCGTCCGCCGGCGGCCCCAGTAGCCGGGTCCCGCCCACGACTGCCAGAAGAGCAGCGAGAACAGGACGCTCACGAGCCCGACGCCCATGAGGATCCAGCCGACCGCGTCGACGTTGACCGAGCTGGACGTCGCGTTGACGGCGAACGTGAGGATTGCACCAACCGCGATCAGGAAGATTCCAACTCCGAGTCCCATTCGACCTCCTTCGGTATGGCCGGTGGATTCCCGGGCGTGCCAGGTCCCACACCTGGTCCTGTGGTTCAAGTAGGCTCGCGGCGGCGTGCGGAGGGGCTCGGTCGTTCAGTTGATCCTGCTCGGCGTCTTGGCCGGAGCCGTTGCGTCTGCGGTGGCCCTCGTGCCCGGCCATCTGGGCATCCCGCCATGGCTACCGGAGGCCGCGTCGCGCGAGGCCGGCCGGATCCACTTCGTTTTCTGGTTCGTCACCGGCATCTGCATCTTCGTGTTCTCGATCGTCGCCGCGGTCAGCGTCTACGCGGTCTGGAAGTTCCGGGTCAAGCCGGACGACGACTCGGACGGCCCGCCGATTCACGGGCACACCGGGCTCGAGATCGCCTGGACGGCGGTTCCGACGATCCTCGTCACGGCGATCGCGATCGTCAGCGCGATCGTCCTCGCCAAGGACGATGCGCAGGGCGCCGACCCACTCCGTGTCGACGTGACGGCGCAGCAGTTCTTCTGGAGCTACAGCTATCCGGAGTACGGCAACAAGCCGTCGGACATCCTGCGGCTTCCGGTGAACCGTTCCATCGTCCTGCGCATGACGTCGAAGGACGTGATCCACTCCTTCTGGGTGCCTGAGTTCAGCCAGAAGCAGGACCTCGTTCCGGGGATCCATCCCACGCTGCACATCACGCCGGACAAGGTCGGCACCTATCCGGTCATCTGTACCGAGCTCTGCGGGCTCGGGCACGCGCTCATGCGCTCGCGCGTGATCGTGATGGAGCCCGACGCGTTCGAGAAGTGGGCCAGGCAGAAAGGAGGCGCGTGACAACCGCCGTCACCGAGCACGAGGCCCAGCCGGTCCACCAGGGCCTGCCGCCGCCCCCCGGGGGCTGGCGCCGGCTGCTCTATCCCGGCTTCCTCCGGGCCGCATGGATGACGCCGCTCTTCTTCGGGATCGGCTGCGGGATCGTCGTCCTTTGCCGCTGGTGGGGTGGCTGGCACCCTTATTGGTTCGGCTCGATCATCGTGCTCGTCGCAGCGCTGATCGCGGCGCCGATCGGCTTCCTCGCCGGCATCGGCGCCTTCGACTACTGGGCGCGCTACGCGATCGGCGCCCCGACCGTGCCCGAGGACCACTCGGGCCACGGCGCGTACAGCTGGCGCGACTACTTCCGCGTCAACACCGACCACAAGGTGATCGGGATGCAGTACCTGGTCACCACGATCGTCTTCTTCCTGATCGGCGGCCTGCTGGCAATGCTCGTGCGCGCGGAGCTGGCGAAGCCCGGGATGCAGTTCTTCGACAACCAGACGTACAACGGGCTTTTCTCGGTCCACGCGTCGCTGATGATCTTCCTGTTCGTCATCCCGGCCTTCGCGGGACTGGCGAACTTCGTCGTGCCGCTGATGCTCGGCGCGCCCGACATGGCCTTCCCGCGGCTGAACGCGCTGTCGTACTGGCTGCTGCCGATCGCCGGGGTCATGATGGTCTCCAGCTTCCTCGTCCCCGGCGGTGCGTTCGCGTCCGGGTGGACGGGCTACGCGCCGCTGTCGGTGCACCAGCCGCTCGGGACGATCTTCTTCAACATGGGCGTCCAGTGGGCCGGCGCGAGCTCGATCATGACCGCGCT
>DATFTK010000060.1:0-6216 GCA_035262005.1 Gaiellaceae bacterium
GGTCGACCGCTTCATCGCCGGGTACCAGGCAGGCGCGAAGGCTGCCGACCCGGGCATCAAAACGCTGAACGGCTACTCACAGGACTTCTCCGACCAGGCGAAGTGCAAGCAGATCGCGCTGAACCAGATCGAGCAAGGCGCTGGCGTGATCTTCCAGGTCGCCGGCGGCTGCGGCCTCGGCGCGCTCGACGCTGCGAAGGAGAAGCACGTGTGGGGCATCGGGGTCGACGCCGACCAATCCTTCCTCGGCCCGCACATCCTGACGAGCGCGGTGAAGCGGGTCGACACGGCCGTCTACGACGCCATCAAGCTCGTCGTCGACGGCAAGTTCAAGGGCGGGAACATCGTCTTCGGCCTCAAGGACAACGGCGTCGACATCGGCAGGATCTCGCCGAAGGTGCCGCCGTCCGACATCGCCAAGGTCAACCAGATCCGCGCCGACATCATCAGCGGCAAGATCAAGAACATTCCGACCGAGGTGCCGTAGGCGTACTCCAGCGTCACGGAAAAGCAGCCGACTGGGGACGGAGGTCGAGGCGGCCTCCGTCCCGGCACTCGTCCGAGCGGTACTCCTCCGGCTCGTTCGGGTAGCCGTCGATGTAGACCCACCGCTGCAGTTCCTGCGCCGTCGCGGCGTCGACCCCGAGGCGCTCGGCGACGAACGCCGTGTTCTGGAGCGCATAGCACTCGGCGATCGCCTCGGCCTGGAAGCCGCGCAGGTGGAACGACTCGTGCGCGAGCGTGTGCGCCGCCCACGCGACCTTGAACTCCTTGTACGTGCAGCTGCTGTGCTCCACGCACGTGAAGTCGACCCGCTCGATGTGTCGCAGCGCAGAGCACGTCTCGGGTGCGAGCTCCGTGTAGCTCGCCGGCCGTCCATCTGCGTCGAACTTCACGGACCCGGCCTCCGTGCGCACGCGGACGAGCGACGTAAGGAATCCGGGACAGCGGACGGCAACGGGCCGTCCGGCGAGCTCGGTGGCGACCGCCGCGAGCGTCTCCTGCTGATGGATGCGGTCCTCGCGGCGCGCGAATCCCACCGCCGCGAGGGCGCCGACGATCAGGAGGCCTGCCGCGATCAGCCGCACGCACCAAGGATCGGCAGCGGCTCGGACGGTCTGGACCCCGAGCGCACGACTAACAAGGCGCTCGGCGGGGCAAGACGGCACTGAAAAACAGACAGGAGGTGTGGAGTTGGCACGGCTGACGGAGCGAGAGGAGCAGTTCCTCGAGCGGAATCCGTACGTCGGCGTCGTGACGACGCTGCGCGACGACGGCTCGCCGCACTCGACGATCGTCTGGGTCGACGTCGAGGACGGCAAGCCGTCCTTCAACACGGCGACGGGACGTGCGAAGCCGAAGCACCTCGAGCACGACCCGCGCGCCTCGCTGCTCGTCGTCGACCCGAACGACGCGTACAAGTGGCTCGCCGTCAGCGGCCACACCCGGATGACCGAGGCCGGCGCCGACGCGCAGATCGACAAGCTCGCGAAGAAGTACACCGGCAAAGACGAGTACCCGTGGCGGAAGTCGAGCGAGCAGCGCGTCAAGGTGCTGATCGAGCCGGAGCGGGTCGACGCGACCGGCTTCGACGACGAGCGGCAATAGACTCGGCGGCGTGGGCGCCGACCGATCCGACAGCTTCGCCGCCGCTGCCGAGCAGCTGCGTGGCGCCAACACCGTCGCCGAGGTCGTCGTCCTCACGGCGGAGTCGTTCGTCGGGGTGCTCGATGCGCCCGCGTGCACGATCTCCCGAGTGATCGGCGACCTGCTCGTCGACCTCGTACAGCACCGCCGCGAGGGCCCGCCCGCGCGGCTCGGCCACGGCTATCTGATCTCGGACTATCCGCTGACGCGCGCCGTGATCGAGGATCGCGAGCCGAAGACGGTCTACAAGGGTGACGAGGACGCGGACGAAGCCGAGACGAACCTCCTCGGCGAGCTCGGGTTCGACTCGCTGTTGATGCTTCCGATCGAGGCTCAGGACTCGGCGTGGGGGCTCGTGGAGGTCTACGGGAACGGCCGCCGCTTCGGCGCTCCCGACGTCGAGGTCGCGCGAACGCTCGCGGCCCAGGCCGGCGAGGAGATCGAGCGCCTGTCGGGACCGTGACGATCTGCGACGTCGGGCCGCGCGACGGCCTGCAGAACGAGCCCGAGACACTCTCACCCGCTCTTCGCGCCGAGCTCGTCAACCGGCTCGCGGCGGCGCGCCTGCCTCGCGTCGAGGCGGCCAGCTTCGTCCGGGCGGACGCGGTCCCGCAGATGGCGGGGGCTGAGGACGTCGTCGCGGCGATCGATCGGCGCGACGGAACCGAGTACTCGGGGCTCGCGCTCAACGTCAAGGGCTACGAGCGGCTCGTGGCGACCGGCCTCGACCGCGTCAACTTCACGCTCGCCGCGACCGAATCGTTCAGTCGGCGGAACGCGAACCAGTCGGTTGCCGAGGCCCGCGCCGCCGCACATGAGATCCTCGAGCGCTCGGAGCTCCCGGTCACGGTGACGATCAGCGTGGCTTTCGGCTGTCCGTTCGAAGGCAAGGTCGACCCAGGCGTCGTCGCCAACCTTGCGACCGAGTTCGACCATGCGGAAGTCGTGCTCGCGGACACGATCGGTGTCGCGACGCCGCGCCAGGTGCGAGCGCTGTGCGAGCGCACCCACGCGACCGGGGTCCATCTCCACAACACGCGCAATACCGGGTACGCAAATGCCGTCGCAGCGCTCGAGGCCGGCGCGACGTTGTTCGACGCGTCGTGCGGGGGCCTCGGCGGCTGTCCGTATGCGCCGCGTGCGACCGGAAACATCGCGACGGAAGATCTCGTGTACCTGTTCGAGGGCGACGGGATCGACACCGGCGTCGATCTCGACGGGGTCATCGCCGTGTCGGAATGGCTGGAGGGCGTCCTCGGCCGGCGGCTCGAGGGGCAGGTCTACCGCGCCGGCACGTGGGCCGGCTCGAGCGCGGCCCGGAACGACTGAAGCGCCAGGTCGATCTCGGCGTCCGTCGTCTGCCAGTTCGAGACGGAGACGCGGATGGCACGCCGGCCGTCCCACATCGTTCCGCCCATCCAGACGTCGCCGCTGTCCTGGACGCGACGGAGGACCTCGTCGGTCTCCGCATCGCTGCCGAACCGGAACAGCACCTGGTTGAGGACGACGTCGTTCAGCAGCTCCGCGCCGGCGAGTGACGCGACGCCCTCGGCGAAACGCCGCGCGGAGTCGCACGCGCGCTCGACGAGCTCGCTCAGACCGCTGCGACCGAGCGAACGCAGCGCCGCATAGACGGCGAAGCCGCGTGCACGGCGCGAGAACTCCGGGACCCAGTCGACCTGGTCGCGCACGGTCCGCGAGCCGTCGTCCTGGATCAGGTATGACGCGCTGACGGTCATCGCTGCGCGATGCGCCTCCGGGTCGCTCGTCAGGACGAGCGCGGAGTCGTACGGCACGTTCAGCCACTTGTGCGCGTCGGTGATCCACGAGTCCGCGCGTTCGACGCCGCGCACGAGGTGGCGCAGCCGCGGGGAGGCCGCCGCCCAGAGGCCGAATGCGCCGTCGACGTGGAGCCAGGCACCGTGTGCGGCGGAGGCAGCGGCGATCTGCTCGAGCGGGTCGAAGGCGCCCGTGTTGACCTCGCCGGCCTGGGCACAGACGATCGTCGGACCGTCGCCGGTCGCGAGCGCAGCGCGCAGGGCGGCCGGATCCATCCGTCCCTGGTCGTCGGCCGCCACCGTCTCCGGCGCGCCGAGCCCGAGGAGCCGCAGCGCGCGGTCGATCGTCACGTGCCGCTGCTCGCCCACCAGCACGCGGATGTGCGGGCCGCCTGCGAGCCCGTCTCGCGCGACGTCCCAGCCCGCGCGCGCGAGCACGCGGTAGCGCGCGGCCGCGAGGGCCGTCACGCTGCCCATCTGCGTGCCCGTCACCAAACCGATCGACGAGTCAGGCGGCAGGCCGAGCAGGTCGCAGACCCATTCGCGCACGACCTGTTCGACGATCGACGCCGAGGGGCCGGCGACGTAGAGCCCGGCGTTCTGGTCCCAGGCAGTCGCAAGCCAGTCGGCCGCGAGCGCCGCCGGGAGGCCGCCGCCGATGACGAAGCCGAAGTAGCGCCCGCTCGGAATGGCGACGAGGCCGGGATCCGCCGCGGCGGCCAGCTCCTCGACGACCTGCTCCGGTTCGAGCGGCTCGTCCTGCAGCGGCACGTGGAGCGACTCGCGCAGCTCGTCGGCGGAGGCATGTGGGAAGACCGGCCGCTCGTCGAGCGAGTCGAGGAAGTCGGCTGCGAGCTCGGCGGTGCGGTGAAGAAGGGCGCGCGTATCCGTCATCGTCCGAATCTACGTGTCCAGACGTGGGTCGCGCACGATTCCTTCCCGTGCGAGTGCAGAAATCTCGCCCTCGTCGTAACCGGCCTCCTGCAGGATCTCGGCGGTGTGCTCCCCGAGCAGCGGCGGCGGCGTCCGGTATGCCACACGGGCACCGTCGAACGAAAGCGGCAGTGACACCCTCCCGTCGTTGATCAGACCGAGCGCTGCGGTCTGCTCGTGCTCCGCCACCTGGCCGACGTCCTGAACCGCAGCAGCCGGCACGCCGACCTCGGCCAGCGCAGCGAGCAGGTCGCCGCCGGCGCGCTGGGAGACCCGCGCCTGGATCAGCGCCGCGAGCTCGTCCCGTCGTTGGAGCCGGTCAGGGTTCGTGGCGAAGCGCGGGTCCGCGACGAGCTCTGCGAGGTCGAGCGTCTGGCAGAGCTTCGCGAACAGCCCGTCGTTCGCTGCAGCGATCATCACGTCGCCGTCGCGAGCATGGAACACCTGATACGGCGCGATCAGCGGAAAGGCGGTGCCGTGCCGACCCGGGGCGACGCCGTCGCGGAGATACGCGGTCAACTGATACGGCAGCAGGCCGACAACGGTCTCGAAGAGCGAGACGTCGACCGTTCGTCCGTCGCCGGCGTGCAGCGCCGCGACGACGCCAAGCGCGGCCCACATCCCAGTGACGAGATCGACGATCGACGTGCCGACACGGACACCCGGGCGGTCGTGCTCGCCGGTCACGCTCATGAGCCCGCCGAACGCCTGCAACAACGGGTCGTAGCCCGCGTGTTCGCGTAGCGGCCCGGTCCTGCCGAACGCGCCGATGTCGCAGTACACGAGCTTCGGGTTCAGCGCGTGCAGCTCCCCCGGGCCGAAGCCGAGCCGCCGCGCCGTGCCGGGCCGGAGGCTCTGCAGGAACACGTCGGCGTCCGCGACGAGGCGAAGGAGGACCTCTCGCCCGCGCTTCACGTCGAGTGCCAACGACCGCTTGCCGAAGTTCGCGGCGTAGAAGAGCACACTGCCTCCGTCGAAGAACGGCGGCCCCCAAGCACGCGCCTCGTCGCCGCGCTGGGGATGCTCGACCTTGACCACGTCCGCGCCTAGCGCCGCCAGGATCTCCGTACAGTACGGCCCGGCCAGCGAGCTCGTGACGTCGACGACACGCACTCCCTCGAGCGGCAGAAACTCCACCCCATGATGCTCGCATTCCTGAACAACCTCATCGACCTGCTGACGGGGTCGGTGTGGACGTATCCCATTCTGTTCGGGATCTGCGTCGGCGACGCCGTCTTCCCCGCGTTTCCGAGCGAGACGGCGATGATCGTGTGCGGGATCCAGGCGGCGCGTGGAAATTTGTCGCTCCCCGCCGTCATCGCCGTCGGCGCCGCGGGCGCGTTCGTCGGCGACAACACGGCGTACGCGCTCGGCCGCTGGGCCGGGCAGCCCGTCGTCAATCGCTTCTTCAGCGGCGAGCGCGCGCGGGCACGGCTCGACTGGGCGAGGCGGTTCCTCTCGGAGCGCGGCAGCTACGTCCTGGTCGTTGCGCGCTTCGTTCCCGGCGGCAGGACTGCGACGACGTTTACCGCCGGGCTCGTGCACATGCGCTGGCTGATGCGCTTCGTGCCCTTCATCTTCATCGCCGCGGCGCTGTGGGCCGTCTACGGAGCGCTGCTCGGCTATATCGGCGGGCGCCTGTTCGAGGACCATCCGCTGTACGCGCTGCTCGTCGCGTTCGGAATCGCCACAACAGTGGCGGGGACCGTGGAAGGCGCGCGCTGGTGGCGCAAGAGGGGTAGTCGCACGATCCGCTGACTCAGCCGCCGCGGCGGCCGAACCGCGACCAGAAGCTCTTCGCCTTCTCCTGCGGCTTCCCCGGCGCGAACGAGTCGTTGATCGAGCGCCGGACGAAGGC
>DATFTK010000061.1:0-11445 GCA_035262005.1 Gaiellaceae bacterium
GGCGGTAGATGACGTTGACGTCACCGGACTCGTCGCTCCGGAAGACGAAGAAGTCGTGCCCGACCAGCTCGAGCTGCAGCGCCGCTTCCTCGGCGCTCATCGGCTTCACCGAGAACTGTTTCGTCTTCACGATCTGCGGACGGGTCTCCTCATCGGGAATGCTCATCGAACCTCCGGGCGGAACTCCGTTTCCACGTACCTGCCTGCGACTGCGCTTGGCGCGATAGTGCTCGACCTGACGCAGCAGCTTGTCGGTCAGCTGGTCGATCGACGACTTCATGTCGGTCGACGCCTCGCGCGCGCGGAGCGTCGGCCCCTTCGTCCACACGGTCCCCTCCGCGATCTGGTTGGCCGAGATGGACGGGTTGCGTTCGACGCAGAGCTCGAGCTCGACCTGCGTCAGCGCATGCAGGTGGCGGTCGAGCTTGTGCAGCTTGTCCTCGGCGTAGCGGCGAATCGAGTCGCTGACCTCGACGTTCTTGCCCTTCACTTGAAGTCGCATCGCGTCTCCTCGTAGGCCCCTTCTGACCCTAGCGCATGCGAATCGTCCGCGCGAACGTCACGATCTCGACCTCCCGGGCGCCTGCCTTTCGCAAGGCGGACGCAGCAGCATCGGCCGTGGCTCCAGTGGTGTAGACGTCGTCGACGAGCACGACGACGGCAGGCGCAGGCCCGATGACGGCGAACGCCGTAGCGGCGTTCCGCCGCCGCTCCGTCCGGCTCAGCCCGCGCTGGCGAGGGGACCCGCGGACGCGAGCCAGCGTGGGCTCGACGCTGATGCCCCAGCTCCGCGCGACCTCGTGCGCCAGCGCTTCGGCCGCGTGATGGCCGCGCCGCAGTCGCCGGTCGGGGTCGGCAGGAACGTAGGTCAGCAGGTCGCCGGGCGGCGGCTCGAGCGTCTCGACGACCACAGCCGCGGCCCAGGCGGCGAGCCCCCGGAGCCCTCGCTCCTTCCAGGCTCCGACGATTCGCCGCACGGGCGCGTCGTACTCGACCGCCGCGCGGGCGCGCGCGAACGCGAGCCGCCGCCCCACACACTCGGCGCAGCGCCGCACCGGCCAAGCGGCCGGCGCGCCGCAACGTGCACACGCGGGCAGCCGGATACGACGCAGTGACCCTGTGCAGGCGGCGCACACCTGTCCGCCGGGGAGGGAGCAGACAAGACAGCGTTGCGGAAGCAGCAGATCGAGCACATCGCCGACGTTACGTCGGAAGGTGTGCCGTGTCTGTGTCAGCTCGGTGAATAAACAGTGCGCTCGGGCAGCCCGACGCGACGGCGCATGCGGTTGTCCGCCTCGAGCAGCTGCGCCTGGTCGCCGATGTCGTACCACTCACCCGCGAAGCGGTAGGCGTACACGGGCTCGCGCTGGTAGAGCCAAGCGACCAGGTTCCCCGGTTGATCGGGCGGATTCCCTTCCGCAAGATAGGTCGGTACGAGCGCGGCGTGGTCGCGCCGGTACAGATACGTCGCGGTCGCCGCGAGCGTCGACGGCGGCTGTTGGGGCTTCTCGACGAAGTCGGTGATGCGATCGTCGGCGTCGACGTCGACGATCCCGTACTTCTTCGCCAGCTCGATGTCGCCGACGTCGTGGACGGCGACGCAGCTCCCGCCCTTCGCGCGCCAGTAGTGTTCGTAGTCGGCGAGCGAGTAGTCGAACAGGTTGTCGCTCGCGATGACGAGCAGATCGTCGTCGAGGCCGACGAACGCGATGTCGCCGATCGCGCCGAGCCGGTCCTCGTTCGAGGTCGTGCCGTCGTTGTGGACATAGACGTCCTTGCCGGCGGCCCAGCGCTCGAAGTCGGCCGCGAAGCGCGCGTTCGTCACCAGATGCACCTCATCGGCGCTCGTCTCAGCAATGCGGTCAAGAATCCAGTCGACCATCGGCCTGCCACCGACCGGGAGGAGCGGCTTCGGGATCGTTTCCGTCAGCGGCCGCAGCCGCGTCGCGTAGCCGGCGGCGAGCACGAGGACCTTCACGACGTCACGGGCTGACGGACGCCGTGCTCCGTCACGATCGCGGTGATCAACTCCGCCGGCGTCACGTCGAACGCGGGATTGCGGGCCGCGAAACGCGCGGTCACCTCGGCCCCTGCGCGCTCCTCGATCGGAATCTCCGCGCCGCTCGGCGTGTCGGGATCGACCGTCGAGGTCGGCGCGACGACGTAGAACGGGATGCCGTGGTGCGCTGCCAGCACGGCAAGCGAGTACGTGCCGATCTTGTTCGCCGTGTCGCCGTTGGCTGCAATGCGGTCGGCACCGGTGACGACGCAATCGACCTCGGCCGCGGCCATCAGCGACGCCGCCGCAGAGTCGGCGATGACCGCGTGTGGGATGCCGGCCGCCTCGAGCTCCCACGCCGTCAACCGCGCTCCCTGCAGCAGCGGCCGCGTCTCGTCGACCCAGACGTGCGCGAGCAGCCCACGTTCCCACGCCGCGCGGAGCGCGCCGACGGCGCTCCCGTAGCCGCCCGTCGCCAAAGCGCCCGCGTTGCAGTGCGTCAGAGCGCGCGTGCCGGGGCCGAAGAGATCGGCTGCGTGCGCGGCCATCGCCCGGCAGCGCTCGACCTCCTCGGCGTGCAGCCGTCGCGCATGCTCCGCCGACGGGTCTGCCCGCATCTCCTCCAGCGCCCAGGCAAGGTTCACCGCGGTCGGCCGCGAGGCCGCAAGCGCACGTGCGGCGGCATCGACGTCGTCACCGCGCGCAGCCGCAAGCGCCAGGCCGTATGCGGCGGCGACGCCGATCGCGGGCGCACCCCGCACGGCGAGCTCGCGGATCGCGGCGACGAGCTCCTCGACGGTCGCACAGGCGAGCTCGACCCGCTCGCCAGGGAGGCGCCGCTGATCGAGGAGGACGACTCGCGGGCCGTCCTCCTCGAAGCGCACGATGTCTGTGGGTTCTAGCGCTCGTTTCACGAGCGCGTCAGACGGATGTGCTGGCTAAGCCAGCACATCCTCTTGGGTCGGCGTCGCAAGCGACGCCTAGGTCCCTTCGTCCCACGAGGCCAGGTACTTCGCCTGCTCCTCCGTGAGCTGGTCGATCGTCACGCCCATCGTCTCGAGCTTCAGCCGTGCGATCTCCGCGTCGATCTCGTGCGGAACCGGGTAGACGCGCCGCTCGAGCTCGGCCGCATGCTGGATCGCGTACTCGGCCGACAGCGCCTGGTTCGCAAAGGACATGTCCATCACGATCGCCGGGTGCCCCTCGGCCGAGGCGAGGTTGATCAGGCGGCCGTCCGCGAGCAGGTAGATGCGGCGTCCGTCCTCGAGCGTGAACTCGTCGACGAACGCACGCGCCTCTCGGGTCGCCGTCGCGAGCGCCTTCAGCGCGGGGATGTCGATCTCGACGTTGAAGTGGCCCGTGTTGGCGAGGATCGCCCCGTCCTTCATCGTCTGCATGTGCTCGCGCCGGATGACGGACTTGTCACCCGTCGCCGTGCAGAAGATGTCGCCGACCTTGGCGGCGTCCTCCATCGGCAGCACCTCGTAGCCGTCCATGACGGCCTCGAGCGCGCGCACCGGATCGGTCTCGGTGATGATCACGTGCGAGCCGAGGCCCTTGGCGCGCAGGGCGACGCCGCGCCCGACCCAGCCGTACCCGGACACGACGAAGCGCTTGCCTGCGAGCAGGACGTTCGTCGCCCGGATGATCCCGTCGATCGTCGACTGGCCGGTGCCGTAGCGGTTGTCGAAGAGGTGCTTCGTCTGCGCGTCGTTGACGGCGATGACCGGGAAGCCGAGTGCACCGTCGCGTTCGAGCGCCTTCAGCCGGATGACCCCCGTCGTCGTCTCCTCGGTGCCGGCGATGATGTCGCCGAGCTGCTCACGGCGCGCGGAGTGAAGCACGCCGATCACGTCGGCGCCGTCGTCCATCGTCAGCTGCGGCTTGTGGTCGACCGCCGCCTCGATATGCGAGTAGTACGTGTCGTTGTCCTCGCCCTTGATCGCGAAGACGGAGATGTCGTACTCGTCGACGAGCGCAGCGGCGACGTCGTCCTGCGTCGAGAGCGGGTTCGACGCGCAGAGGACGACGTCTGCCCCGCCGGCCTGCAGCGTCCGCGCGAGGTTCGCCGTCTCCGTCGTGACGTGCAGGCAGGCGGAGATGCGGTAGCCCGCGAGCGGCTGCTCGCGCTCGAAGCGCTCGCGGATCGCGGCGAGCACCGGCATCTGCCGGTCGGCCCACTCGATCCGCCGCACGCCCTCGGGCGCGAGCGCGATGTCCTTGACGTCATGCCGTTTGGTGGTGGCCATCGATTCCTTTCGTTCAGGCGACGAGCAGGCGCTCGTGCTTTCGTTGTTCCCAGTCGAGAGCGGACACCTCGGTGCCCGCGAGCCAGGTGTCGACCGCGGCGCGCAGGTCGGGCTCGCGGCGGAGCCGAGCCGCGAACGCGACGTCCGTGATCTCCACCTTGAAGTGGCGGCGCAAGCGGCCCAGCGAACGGAGCTGGTTCAGCTCGAGGAGGCCGTAGGCGCGATAGCCCGCGGCCGTCCGTCGGGGGACGACGAGGCCGGCGCGCTCCAGATACCGCAGCATTCGGGGCGACCAGCCCGTGTGGGCCGCCGCCTTTCCGACCGGAACGCCGTCCATGGCGTCCGACCCTAACACAACTGTGTCAGGGTTGCGAGGTTCCCTCGCGGCCGTAGCGGTCTTCGAGCCGGACGACGTCGTCCAACTCGGGGGTCGAGACCTCGACGATCTTCGTATCGTCGATCGCGGTCACCCGATGCACCGTCCCCGGCCGGAAACGGAAGGTCGCGCCCGGGCCGATCACCTCCTGCTTGAGCATCGCGTCGCCGGCGGAGCCGAGCTCCAGCTTCGCCCTTCCCTGCTGAACGAGCCACGACTCGTCCTTGACGTTGTGGAACTGCAGGCTGAGCGACTCGCCTGCCTTCACGAACAGCAGCTTGCCGACGTACTCGTCCGTCTCCGCCCAGATCAGCTCGTAGCCCCACGGCTTCTCGACCTTGCGCGCGTCGAACGCCCAGGCGTCGAGGCCTTCCAGATTCGGCGAGTCGAGGCTCACCGCGGGACTCTACGTCCTAGCGGTTGCGGGCGAGCGTCGGCCGCAGCTCCGGATGCGCGTCGTAGTGCTCCTCGGCGCGCTGGAGGTCCTTCGGCGTGTTGACCGTGATCCAGAGGCCCTCGTGGCGGAAGGCGTAGAGCTTTCCCTCCTCGGCGAGCTCCGGAAAGGTCGACTGTTCGTGGTCGCCGCGCTCCGGCAGCCGCTCCAGCGCCTCGTCGTCGAGCACGTACACGCCGGCGTTCACCCAATGCGGCAGGCGCGGCGCTTCACGAAAACCGGTCACACGATCGCCCTTGGCGAGCTCGACGACACCGAACTGTGACGTCAACGGCGCGACGACGATCGTCGCGGCGGCGCCGTGCTCCTCGTGTGCTTCGAGGAACGCGCGCAGGTCGACGTTCTGCAGCTCGTCGCCGTTGAACGCATACAGCGGGCCGGACTCCTCGCGCTGCTGCGCCGCCAGGCGGAGACCTCCACCGCGCCCGAGCGGCTCGTGCTCGGGGACGGCGACGATCTCAGCGCCGAGGCCGGACAGCTTCGCCTCGAACAACCCGGCCGTGCCGGCGGCGCAGCTCACGATCACGCGGTCGACGCCCGCACGGACGAGCTGCGACACCTGGTACTCGGCCAGCGGGTGGCCGGCGATCGGGACGAGCGCCTTCGGCTGGCCGCGAGCGGCGTCGCCGAGGCGCGTGGCCTGGCCGCCGGCGAGGATGATCGCCTCCACTAGGGGCTGACCGGCTCGGGCGTCTCCGGTAGCGCCTCGAACGCCGAGCTCTGGCGGCCGATGCCCTCGTACGCGAAGCCCGCGTGCCGCGTCTCGTCGGGGTCGAGGAGGTTGCGGCCGTCGATGATCAGCGGCCGCGCCATCGCGTCGCGCACCTGCGGCGACGCGAGCCCGCGCAGCTCGTCCCATTCGGTGACGATCACTGCCGCGTCCGCGCCGCTCACGGCGTCGAGCACGGTGTCGCACATGACCACGCCCTTCATCAGCTCGCCCGGACGCGCGACCGGGTCCCACGCCCGCACCTCGGCGCCCTCCGCCAGGAGCCGAGAGGCAAGCACGAGCGATGGCGCCTCGCGCATGTCGTCGGTGCCGGCCTTGAAGGCGAGCCCGAGCAGCGCGACCTTCTTCCCGCGCAGGCGCCCGAGGTGCTTCTGGAGCTTCTGGATCACCCGTCGTTTCTGCAGCTCGTTGACCTCGATCACGGCGGCGAGCAGCTGGAAGTGGTAGCCGGAGTTCGACGCGAGCTGTTTGAGCGCGAGCGAGTCCTTCGGAAAGCAGGAGCCTCCGTAGCCGATGCCGGCGCGCAGGAAGTGCGGGCCCAGCCGGTGGTCGAGCCCGACGCCCTCTGCGACCTGGACGACGTCGGCGCCGACCGCCTCGCACACGTTCGCGATCTCGTTGATGAAGGAGATCCGCGTCATCAGGAACGCGTTCGCCGCAAGCTTGATCATCTCCGCCGACGCGACGTCGGTTCGCACAACCGGCCCGTCGATCTCGGCGTAGAGCGCCTCGACCGCGGCGCTGTCCTCGTCCGCGAACGCGCCGATCACGATGCGGTCGGGATTGAGGAAGTCGCGCACCGCACGGCCTTCCGCCAGGAACTCCGGATTGGAGACGTAGCCGACGTTCGTCAAGCCGCGCGCCTCCAGCGCCGCCCGCACCTTCTCGCCGGTGCCGACCGGAACGGTCGACTTCATCACGAGCACCTGGCGGCGGTCGCCCCGCGGCAGGTCGTCGAGCGCCGACCAGACGTACGAGAGATCGGCGTCGCCGGAATAGGTCGGCGGCGTCTGCACGCAGATGAACAACGCATCCGCGCCGGCCAGCTCGACGGGGTCGAGCGTGTACGTGATCCGCTCGCGGTTGCGCGCCAGCACTTCCGGCAGTTCCGGCTCGTGGAAGGGGACGCGGCCGGCCTGCAGCGCCGCGATCCGGTCGGGCACGACGTCGCGCACGATCACGTTGTGACCGAGCTCGGCGAAGCAGCCCCCGGTCACGAGCCCGACCCAGCCCGCGCCGAAGACGCCGATCGTCCGCGATTCCGCCATGCCGAAGGGAAGCCTACTTGGGCGGGAGCGGCTGCAGCCCGCGCGCGACCGCGAGCATCGTCGAGTTCGAGAGCGCATCGAGCACGGTGTTCACGACCCAGTAGGTCGCACCGTTCTCACGCAACACGACCATGTGGAGGTGCGCGCCCGAGTAGTAGAGGGAGAACTGTCGCCTGTGGATCGCCTGCGTGAAGCTCGCGTCCGCCAGCGCCGGCGCCGCGTCCCAGTTGGTCTCCTCGATGCCCCAGTAGTCGTTGAGCCCGATCGAGTAGGTCAGCCGGACCGCCCTGTTGCCCTTCTTGATGTTGTAGACCCGCACCGGCGTGTCGTACGCGAGCTTCGAGTAGTTCGCGACGAAGCGCGGCAGCTCGAGCCGGAACGGAACGCGGCGCCTGATGCCGAGCAGCGCAGATCGCGTCATCCCGGGGTCGAGCGTCACCTGCGGCGGCTCCTTCTTCGGCGTCTGGTCGACGGGCGCGGGCGCGATCGTGCCGTGGAAGTTCTGGCCGACGACGACGGTTGCCATCGCGCCGTTCGAGAGTGTCGCCAGCCTCGCCGTCAGCGGCTGCACGTCGGCGTCGCCGAAGAGATTTCCCAGCTGCGTCGCGGCGCTCTTCGCCTTCGGCTGCGCAGGGTCGTAGTAGATCGTCGTACGGAAGTAGTTGAAGCGCGGCGCGTTCTGCGGCTTGCCGCTCGCCGGCGTCAGCACGTTGTAGCCGCGCTGGCCGAGCTCATAGGCCGCGTTCGCAGCCGAGCCGGTGATGCCGTTCCCGTTCAGGACGGTCGTGCTGACGTTCTTCGGCTGCAGCTTCGCCGTGCGGTGCTTGATCCCGAACGCGACGTCGCGTGCTTTCTCCGGAGCCTTGACGTCGGGGTTGACGAACTCGCGGACGGCCTCGTCGATGTTCGACGGGTCGGTCGTCAGCTCGGCGTAGCCGGTCAGTCCCGCGATCCTCGACTGGAACACGTGGCCGGACGGCAGCCCATGCGCGAAGAAGAGGTAGTCCTTCAGCGTGCTCACGTCGAGCTGCTTGTTGCCGCCGCGCCCGACGACGACGTTGTGCTCGATCGCATTGGCGATCTCCAGAACAGTGTCGATGCTCATCTGCGACGAGATCTGCTGCTTGAGCGCCTTGAGGAACAGCTGCTGGCGCGCGTTGCGGTAGATGTCCGAGTCGAAATGGCGGAACCGGACGAAGGCGAGCGCGTTCGTCGCGTTCAGCCGCTGGTAGCCGGGCAACACGTCGATCTTCGAGACGTCGGGACAGTTCGTCGGGTCGCAGAGATAGCGATGGTCGACGTCCATCCAGACTCCGCCGAGGTTGTTGACGAGATCCATGAAGCCGCGGAAATTGACCGTGACGAAGTAATTGATCGGCAGGCCCGTCAGCGCCTTGACGGTCTCGACGCTGCCGGCGGCGCCGCAGTCCGAGAAGGCGGCGTTGATCCGGTCGCGCACGTCGGGGCGGCCGGGGCACTTGACCGTGACGATCAGGTCACGCGGGAACGAGAGCAGCGACAGCGACTTGTTGATCGGGTCGGCGCGGACGAGGATGAGCGTGTCCGAGCGCCCCGTCAGGTCGGCCTGGAAGCCCTTGCGCCGGTCGGTGCCGATCACGAGCGCGATCGTCGGCTGGCTCGGGTCGGCGAGGTCGAGCCGCTTGGCGGCGGCGATGTCGGACTTCGTCTTCGGGCTGATTGCCTCGACGAACTGGTGGCCCTTGAGATAGGCCGCGCCGCCCGCCGCTGCGACGACGATCAACGCGGCGAGCAGCGTCCAGAGAAAGATCGCAGCGACGAGGTGCCAGGCGCCTCGCTTCGGCGGGTCGGGCTGGCGGTAGCGCGTCATCGGCGTCGGCGGAGCCGGCGGGTAGATCGCGCGGTCGCCGTTCATCGTGGCGCCGCGCCCGATGCCTCTCTTGAGCGTGGTCTTCATCCGGGCCTGAAACAGGACGGCGCCCGTGCAGGGCGCCAGCCGCTCGCAGGATAGCCGACCCTCCGGCCGGCCCAGGGCACTACCGCTTCAGGCGCGAGGCGACGGCCATGGCGAGCCTACGCTCGAGCGAAAGCGGGATCGGGCGGGCAGGCTGACCGAGCGAGGCGACCATCACGCTGCCGTCGGCACGGCCGCGCGAGAACGCGTAGATATCGATGCGCCCGTCGATCGTCCGCGGCCCGGCGGTCATCCGGAACCTCAGCCCGAACGTGAGCTGGCGCGGCGCCAGCTTCGGGAAGGCAAGCGGGCCGCTCGAGAGCGCTGTGAACTTGATCCCGGAGCCGCTCGCGAACTCTTGCTGCATCGCGGCCCGGAAGCACCGGTCGAACGGGTAGGCCTGCAGGCGTCGGTAGGCGGCGACGGCGTCGTGCTCGGTCGCCCAGACCTCCCCGTCGGAGTCCTCGAAGCTCGCGTCGCGGCTGAAGTCCGGGTTCTTCGCCTCGCCCGTGAGGACGAGGTCGGAGAGGTTGGGGTTCTTGCAGTAGGAGGGCGCATTCGCGTCGCCCTGGTTGTCGAGGTGCGCGACCCGCCAGTTGCCCGGGCCGAGCTCGGCGTGCCCGACGATGATCCGGTGCGCCCAGGCCTGGTCGCGGGCGTTGAAGCGGTGTTGCGGGTCACGCGGGTCGCTCGCGAGTGCCGCGGACGCCGCGGCGAGCGCGGCGAGGGCGACGACGATCAGACCGGCGCGGCGGGCCATGTGGCTTGGATCGGCCTCAGCGGTTGAGGACCTCCTCCCTCGAACGGGGCACGTACCCGAGATTCGGCCCGAGCCAGCGCTCCGCCTCCTCGAGGGGAACGGCCTTGCGGGCGGCGTAGTCCTCGACCTGGTCGAGGGCGACGCGGCCGACGGAGAAGTAGCGCGCGAGCGGATGCGCAAGATAGATGCCACTGACGGCCGCGGCCGGCGTCATCGCGAACGACTCGGTCAGCGCTATGCCCGCTGCATCCTCGGCCCCGAGGAGATCGAAGAGCTTGCGCTTCTCCGTGTGGTCTGGACAGGCGGGGTAGCCGAACGCCGGGCGAATGCCGCGGAACTTCTCCGCAACGAGCTCGTCGCTCGTGAGCCGCTCGTCCGGCTCGTACCAGGCGCGGCGCACGAGCTCGTGAAGGTACTCGGCGAACGCCTCGGCGAGGCGGTCGGCGAGGGCCTTGACCATGATCGCGCCGTAGTCGTCGTGTTCGGCCTGGTAGCGGGCGGCGAGCTCGTCGGCGCCGTGGATGGCGACCGCGAACGCGCCGATGTGGTCGCCGTCGGGACTGACGTAGTCCGCCAGGCTGCGGTTCGGCCGCGAGTCGCCGTACGCCGACTGCTGGCGCAGGAAACAGAAGCGCGTGCCGCCCTCGAGCACGACGTCGTCGCCGTCCCCGCGCGCGGGCCACCAGCCGTAGACGCCGCGGGCGTGCAGCGAAGCGGCGGTGGTCAGCTCACGGAGCAGCTCCTGCGCGTCGTCGTAGAGCTCGCGTGCCGCCGGCTGCTCGAGGATCGCCGGGAACTTCCCCTTCAACTCCCACGCATGGAAGAAGAACTGCCAGTCGATGTACGGCACGAGCGTCTCGAGCGGCGGCTCGAGCGTGTGCACCCCGAGTGACGGTGGGCGCGGCAGGTCGTCGAAGGGCACCCGTTCCCTGTTGGCGCGCGCATCCTCGAGCCGCAGGAGCGGCTTGCGCTCCTTCTCGGAGTGCTGCTCGCGCAGCCGCTCCTGGAGCTCACGGTTTTCCGCGTCGAGCAGTTGCTTACGCTCACCGTCGAGCAGGCGTGAGACGACCCCGACCACCCGGGAGGCGTCGAGGACGTGGAGCGTCGGCTCGGAATATTCGGGCGCGATGCGGACGGCGGTGTGCTGCTTCGACGTCGTCGCGCCGCCGATCAGCAGCGGCAGGTCGAGCTCACGCCGCTCCATCTCCTTCGCGACGTTGACCATCTCGTCGAGCGACGGCGTGATCAGGCCGGACAGGCCGACGACGTCGCAGCCCTCCTCGACCGCGGTGTCGAGGATCTTGTCGGCCGGCACCATCACGCCGAGGTCGAGCACCTCGTAGTTGTTGCAGCCGAGCACGACGCCGACGATGTTCTTGCCGATGTCGTGCACGTCGCCCTTGACCGTCGCGAGCACGACCTTGCCCTGCGCGCGGCCGGCCGCCTTCTCCTCCTCCATGTACGGCTCGAGATAGGCGACGGCGCGCTTCATCGCGCGCGCGCTCTTCACGACCTGCGGCAGGAACATCTTCCCTGAGCCGAAGAGGTCGCCGACGATCGCCATGCCGTTCATCAGCGGACCCTCGATCACGTCCAGCGGCCGCTCGTGCTGCAGGCGCGCCTCCTCCGTGTCCTCCTCGATGAAGTCGACGATCCCGTGGACGAGTGCGTAGGAG
>DATFTK010000062.1:0-3218 GCA_035262005.1 Gaiellaceae bacterium
TCAACGAGCTGACCGCCGATCTGCTTGCGCGGACGGTCGGCCCGACCGAGCAGTGCGTCAAGGACGCCGGCATCGACAAGTCGAAGATCGACCACGTCGTGCTCGTCGGCGGCATGACGCGCATGCCGGCCGTCGTCGAGGAGGTCAAGAAGCTAATTGGCAAGGACCCGCACAAGGGCGTCAACCCGGACGAGGTCGTCGCCGTCGGCGCCGCGATCCAGGGCGGCGTGCTCAAGGGCGAGGTGAAGGACATCCTTCTGCTCGACGTCACGCCTTTGTCGCTCGGCATCGAGACGAAGGGCGGCGTCTTCACGCGGCTGATCGAGCGCAACACGACCATTCCGACGAAGAAGTCCGAGACGTTCACGACGGCGGAGGACAACCAGCCGTCCGTCGAGGTGCACGTCCTGCAGGGCGAGTCCGAGATGGCCGGGTTCAACAAGACGCTGGGCAAGTTCCAGCTCGTCGGCATTCCGCCGGCGCCGCGGGGCATGCCGCAGATCGAGGTTGCATTCGACATCGACGCGAACGGGATCATCCACGTGTCGGCGAAGGACCTCGGCACCGGCAACCAGCAGCAGATCCGGATCGAGGGCGGCTCGGGCCTGAAAGACGACGAGGTCCAGCAGATGATCCGCGACGCAGAGTCGCACGCCGACGAGGCGCGCCGCCTGAAGGACGTCGCGGACACGAAGAACCACGCGGAGCAGCTCGCGTACCAGACCGAGCGGTCGCTCAAGGAGCACCGCGACGCGCTGGACGCGTCGGACGCCTCGACGATCGAGGGTCGGATCATGGAGCTGAAGCAGGCCCTCGAGGGCGACGACGTCGGCGACATCCGAGCCAAGACCGACGCGCTGCAGGAGGCGTCGCACAAGCTCGCGGAGGCGGTCTACGCGTCCGCGCAGCAGCAGACGACGTCGACGGCGGGCAACGGCGGTAACGGCACGAGCTCCTCGGATGACGAGGTCGTCGAGGAAGGCGACTACGAGGTCATCGACGAGGAGCAGGAGGCTCCGAAGTCGTAATGCCCGACGAGCGTCAGATCACAGAAGAGCAGCAGGAGGGCCTCGACGTCGAGGCCCTCCGGGCCGAGCGTGACGAGCTCTTCGATCGCCTGCAGCGCCTCGCGGCGGAGTTCGACAACTTCCGCAAGCGCAATGCGCGCGAGAACGCGGCGCTGGCAGAGCGTGCGAACGAGCGCCTGGTCAAGGAGCTGATCCCGATTCTCGACGACCTCGCGCGAGCGCTCGAGGCCGCGTCGCAGCACGAAGAGGCGAGGCTCGAGGAGGGCGTCCGGCTCGTTCACCGCTCGCTCGCGGACGTGCTCAGGAAGGAGGGCCTCGCGGAGATCGACACGAACGGAAAGTTCGATCCGCACGTGCACGAGGCGCTGCTCTCGCAGCCGTCCGATGCGGAGGAGGGCTCCGTTATCGAGGTCGTCCAGAAGGGCTACAAGCTCGGGGACAAGGTCATGCGGCCGGCGCGGGTCGTCGTCGCAGCGGCTCCCCTGCCGGCCGACGAGGCCTAAGTGGCAACGCTCTACGACACGCTGGGCGTCAAGAAGGACGCCTCGGCCGACGAGATCAAGAAGGCGTATCGCAAGCTCGCGGCCCAGTACCACCCGGACAAGAACCCTGGCGATTCCTCCGCGGAGGAGAAGTTCAAGGAAGTCCAGAACGCGTACGACACGCTCTCCGATGCGGAGAAGCGGAAGCAGTACGACCGCTTCGGGGAGAACGGACGTCGCGGCGGACCGGGCTTCGACCCTGGCGACTTCGGCGGCGGCAACTTCACGATCAACGACCTCGGCGACCTCGGCGACCTGTTCGGCGGGCTCTTCGGCGGTCGAGCCGGCCGCGGCGGCGCGCGTCGCGCGCAGCCGGAGCGCGGCGCTGACCTCGAGGCGCCGGTCAACGTGTCGTTCGAAGACTCGCTGCGCGGGCTGCAGGTGAAGATCCCGGTCGAGGTCGCGAGTGCGTGTCACGTGTGCGGCGGCACCGGCGCCGAGCCCGGAACGTCTCCGGTCATCTGCCCCGTGTGCAACGGGCGCGGGGTCGTGTCCGAGAGCCAGGGCCTGTTCGCCCTGTCGGAGCCGTGCCCGCGCTGCCGCGGCAACGGGACGATCATCGAGACCCCGTGCCACAACTGCCACGGGACGGGTCGCGAAGTGCGCACGAAGACGTACACGGTGAAGATCCCGGCCGGCGTCAAGGACGGCACGCGCATCCGGCTGAAGGGCAAGGGCGAGCTCGGCGGGAACGGCGGTCCCGCCGGCGACCTCTTCGTCGTCACGCGCGTGCAGCCGTCGAGGCTGTTCCAGCGCCGCGACAACGACCTCGTCGTCGACGTCCCGGTCACGTACACCGAGGCCGCGCTCGGCGCGAGCGTCGAGGTGCCGACACCGTACGGTGGACGCGTGTCCCTCAAGGTGCCGGCCGGCACGCAGGACGGTCGCCAGCTGCGCATCCGCGGCCAGGGCGCGCCGAAGCTGAAGGGCAAGGGCAAGGGTGACCTGATCGCGCGGCTTCGCCTCAGCGTCCCGAAGAAGCTGACGAAGAAGGAGCGCGAGGCGCTCGAGGAGCTGCAGAAGCTGTCGCGCGAGGACCCGCGGCAGGAGCTCTTCGCGTGAAGCTCGCCGCGGTCATCCTCGTCAGCGTCGGCACGGTCGGCCTGATCGGGACATTCGTGTACATGCGCCGCAAGCTCGACCAGCTCGAGCGCATGCGGGGAGGACGCAAGTGATGGACGACCGTCCGCGCTACATGATCTCCGTCGCGGCCGACCTCGTCGGCATGCACCCGCAGACGCTGCGCATCTACGAGAACAAGGGGTTGATCCGCCCGAAACGCACCGCGGGAAACACACGTCTCTACTCGGAGGCCGACCTCGACCGGCTCCGACTGATTCAGCGCCTGACGAACGAGCTCGGCCTCAACCTTGCGGGCGTCGAGCACGTGTTGCGGCTCCAGGACGAACTGCTGCGCATGCACCGCCGGCTCGACCGGATGGAACGTGAGATGCGCGAGGCCGTCAACGATGTGCACCGGCAGTACCGGCGCGACCTCGTCCCCTGGAAACCACCGACCGGCATGACCCGGAGAAACTGAAAGGCATATGGACTTCAACAAGCTGACACTCAAATCACAGGAGGCCGTCGCGGCCGCGCAGGAGCTTGCGCGCCGGATGGGCAATCCAGAGCTGTACCCCGAGCACCT
>DATFTK010000063.1:0-13123 GCA_035262005.1 Gaiellaceae bacterium
GTGGCGGAGGTGCCCTGGTTGCCGACGTTGTCGGAGAGCTTTTCGCGGTACTCGTAGCAGTGGCCGTTGAGGACGTTGGTGTCGTTGCCGGCGGTGAGGGTGACGGTCGTCCAGCTGCCGGAGAAGCTGCCGCAGCTGCCGCTGCTGAGGGTTGCGTCGTCGCGCTCGAGGATGCTGGATGTCGCGTCGATGCCGGAGCCGCCGTCGCTGCCGCCGTTCTTGGCGACGGGCACGGAGAGGCTCGTGTAGTAGCCGGCGGTCACGCTCGGCGCCGTCACCGAGGGAGCCGTCGAGTCGGCCACGACGGTGAACGACGTGGCGGAGGAGGTCAGCGCCCAGCCGTTCGTCGCGGTGACGTCCTGGCCACCGCCCGGCGGCGTCGCCGCAGGCGTGAACGTGTACACGCCCGTGTACGGAGCCGAGCTGTCCTGCCCGCCGCCGGTCCAGCCGGTGCCGAGGCCGCTCGGGAACGTGAGGTGGTCGATGCCGGACTCCGGGTCGCTCGAGCTGCCGGTGACGGTGAACCCGCCGGCGCTCCCCTGCCTGATGTACACCGTCGAGCCGGCGACGCTCGCGTTCGTGAACGAGCCGTACGAGAGGCTCGGAGCGGATGGAGCGGTCGGGTCGTTGACCGTGATCGCCGGCGACGAGGCGAGGTTCGTCAGCGTGCCGCCGGAAGACGACTTCTCCTGCGCCTGCCAGACCTGCGCGGCGGCCGTGCCGGGCGCCGTTGCGCCGCTGCCGCCGCCTGCGGTCGAGCCGTAGGTGATGGTGAAGGTCGATCCGCCCGCGAGCGTGATTCCCGAGACGGTGACCGTCTGGCCGGCCGCCGACACCGAGCCGGTGCTCGCCGTCGTGTAGCCGGCAGCGCTGCCGCTCGTCGACGGCGCGCTCCACCCGCTCGGGACCGCAAGCGTGACGGATCCGTTCGCAAGCCCGCCGGTCGCTGCGGTGTAGGTGAAGGTGATCGTGTTGCCCGTCGACGACGCGTTGACCGCACCGGTGCCGGTCGTGAGCGTCCCGGAGCCGTCGCCAGAGAGGACTGTGATGCTCGGCGAGGAGCTCAGGTTCGCGAGGCTGCCCGCGGCGGTCGATTTCGCCTGCGCCTGCCAGGTCTGTGCGCCTGCCGACGAGGGTGCGGTCGCTCCCGGGCCGCCGCCTCCGGTCGCCCCGTATGTGATCGCCAACGTGTTGCCGGCGGCGAGGGTCATGGACGAGACCGTGATCGTGCCGCTTGCAACGCTGAGCGTGCCGGCGCTCGAGGTCGCGTAGCCGGGGGCGCTCCCAGTCGTCGACGGTGCGCTCCAGCCGCTGGGCACGGCGAGCGTGACCGACCCGTTCGAGATGCCGCCGGCCGGAGACGTGTAGGTGAACGTGAGCGTGTTGCCGGTCGACGAGCGAGCCACCGAGCTGGTGCCGGACGTGAGCGTCCCCGAGCCGTCCGCTGCGTACACGGTGACGCTCGGCGAGGATGCGATGCTCGTGAGCGACCCGGTCGAGGTGGACTTCTCCTGCGTCGTCCACGTCTGGGCGCCGGTCGACGACGGAGCGGTCGCGCCGGGCCCGCCGCCGCCCGTGTCGCCGTAGGTGACCGTGAACGTGTTGCCGGCGGCGAGGGTGAGGGAGCTGACGGTGATCGTGCTGCCGGCCACGCCGAGCGTGCCCGCGCTCGAGGTCGAGTAGCCGGCGGCGCTGGACGTCGTCGAGGGAGCGTTCCAACCGCTCGGCACGGCGAGCGTCACCGAGCCGTTCGAGATGCCGCCCGTCGGCGCGGTGTACGTGAACGTGATCGTGCGCCCGGTTTGGCTCCCGGAGACGCCGCTGATCGACGCGCCCAGGCTGCCTGCGCCGTCCGCTGCGTAGACCGTGACGCTCGGCGAGCCGGACGTGAGATTCGTCAGCGAGCCGTTGCCGGTCGACTTCTCCTGCGCCTGCCAGGTCTGCGCCCCGGTCGACGAGGTCGCGGTCGCGCCGGGCCCGCCGCTCGCGGTCGAGCCGTACGTGATCGTGAATGTGTTGCCGGCCGCGAGCGTGAGCGAGGCGACGGTGATCGTGCTGCCTGCGACGCTGAGCGTTCCTGCGCTCGAGGTCGAGTAACCGGCGGCGCTGCCGGTGGTCGAGGGCGCGCTCCAGCCGCTTGGCACCGCAACCGTGACCGAGCCGCCGGAGATGCCTCCGGCCGGAGCGGTGTACGTGAAGGTGATCGTGCGGCCGGTCTGGCTCGCGGAGACATTGTTGATCGAGGCGGCGATCGTTCCCGCCCCGTCGGCTGCGTAGACGGTGATGCTCGGGGACGAGGCGAGGTTCGTGAGCGTCCCGCTGCTCTTCGACTTCTGCTGCACCTGCCACGTCTGGGCGCCGGTCGACGACGGCGCGGTCGCACCCGGCCCGCCGCCCGCGGCCGAGCCGTAGGTGATGGTCACCGTCGAGCCGCCGGACAAGGTGACACCGGAAACGGTGATCGTCTGACCGGCAACCCCGACCGTTCCGCTGCTCGCGGTCGTGTAGCCCGCGTTCGCGCCCGTCGTCGAGGGTGCGCTCCAGCCGCTCGGAACGACGAGCGCGATCGCCCCGTTGATCATTCCGCCGCCGGTGGCGGTGTAGGTGAATGCGATCGTGCGCCCGGTCTGCGACGCGGAGACGGTGCCGATCGAGGCGCCCATCGTCCCGGAGCCGTCGGCCGAGAGGGCAGGCGTGAGCGCGACGAGGTGAGCCACCCACGGCGTGCTCGACCCCACGGCGGCAGTCTTGTTCCCCGTCGCGCCCGCCGTGCTCTGCGTGCCGTCGGCGCCGGTGTTCCGGATGCGGCTGGCCGGCCCGCTGCCCGACAGGGCCGTGAATTCCTGTGTGAGCGACTGTCCCGAGTTCTGCGTCTCCGTGACGTTGCCCTGCGCCCCGTAAAACGCGACGACCATGTCGCCGTCCTGCGTCGTCGTCAGCGTGGATGCCGTCGCTGTCGTGCCCGTACCGGCGTTGTCGGTCGGCGTGACGTCGAACGGGGTGGTGCCGTCGACGCCGGAGTAGCCCATGATCGCGACCGACGCGTCGGCGTTGTTCGTCCACGACCAGCTGTAGGTCGTCGTGGGAGTGTCGGCAGCGGTGACGATCCGGTAGTAGAGGCGCTGCTCGAGGCCGGCCCCCGAGGTTCGCAGGTTGCCGATGGTCGTCCAGCCGGCGGGCGCCGTGATCGCGTCGTTGTTGCGGATCGTGACTGCTGCCATCATCAGGTCGCCATTGGCGACCGAGCCGGGACGAAGGGCCGGGCTCGACGTGAAGTTGGCCTTGTTCGAGACGTTGTGGACGGAGCAGCCGGCGAAGTCGCCGGTGCCGGGCCCACACGCACCGACGAGCACGATCGGGTCGATGATGTAGGGCGTCGGAAGCTGTACGTCGTCGAGGCGGAGCATGAGTGCATGCTCGCGCAGCGACCAGTGCAGCCCCACGGGTGTGACGTCGCGTCCCTTGCCGTCGAGGATCGCGACGGGGAGGATGCTCAGAGGCGAGCTGCCGAAGCGGACCGAGCCGTCACGTGCGAGGCGCGCGTCGAGGTTCGACGCGAGCTTCCACGTCCACGTGCGCGTGCCGACGTGCCGCTCGACGAGAAGCGACTGCTCGACGCGGTTCGCCCCGAACGCGAGCGTCTCGCGTCCGAACGGCGCCGGCCGCGCAACGCCGTTCGAGAACTGCAGCCACGGAGAGGTGCCGCCGAAGCGAAGCGTTACCGAGTCGTCTCCCGAGCTGACCTTCAGGCCGCCACCGCGAAGCTCGAGCTTGCCGCCGAGCGCGGGTGACGTCCGGGTCGGCTTCCTGACGAGGGACGCCGAGCTCAGCGGCGAGCCCAGCTCCCTCGTCAGGTAGGCCGATGCGTCGTGTGCCTTCGCGCCGCGGAGAGTGGCGAGCTCGGAGACGGCGAAGA
The DNA here is from genome assembly GCA_035262005.1 of Gaiellaceae bacterium. Lineage (GTDB taxonomy): Bacteria > Actinomycetota > Thermoleophilia > Gaiellales > Gaiellaceae > 3-1-20CM-4-69-9. The sequence continues at coordinate 3,917 of DATFTK010000063.1, forward strand.
AGGCGGTGAGAAGGAGCGCGGCGGAGACCGCGAGGAGGATCGGCGAGCGAAGCGCACGCACGGCCACGCTCCCGGCTTTCGCCGAGCGCGAACCAGGCCGCAGGTCCGGGAAGCTCGCCATTGATTTCTCCATCCACACGCGCGAATGCGTGTGGCTCCACGGCTAGGGATCGGCTCTTCGGACCAGGTTCGTGTCACCCCTACGGGGGACGTCCGAGCAGCGCCTCAACTTCGACTCGAGGGTTAGCCTTGCTGCAGGAGTCCAGCCGCGACGTCCGCCGAGCCGGGGCCGCTCGCCAGCACGCTCGTCGTCCCGTACACGCCCGCAGCCACGTCGCCCCAGCATGCGTCCAGCGGCGGGCACGTCCGTATGGCGGCGCCGGGGAAGGCCCCGGCCACGTAGCGGGGCACCGCGGCCTGCCACTCCGCCGCGTCGGCGGCGCTGTCCCACCGCAGGACGATCACGGCCACGTCGCCGTAGAGCGCGAGGCGGCCGCCGCCCCAGCCTGCCGCGGCGCGAGCGGCGCCGGGCACGTGAAAGGCCTGCAGGAGGTTGCGGACGTCGAGCTCGCCGAATGTCTCGGACGTGGCGAGCGCGCTTTCGCGCACGCCTGCGGGCAGGCGTATCGCCAGCGCGGGCTCGCGCTCGAGGAACTTGTCCACGTGCAGCAGCTGCTCGGTGGTTTGCGGGAAGGTGCGCATTGCGCTCGAAAGCGCGGCTCGCCCGCCGATGTAACGCAGCTGCGCCGCGAGCGGACGTCCCGGGGCGCGCAGTCCGGACGAGAGCGCGGCGACGCCGTCGACCATCGCCTCGGCGGCGCTCCAACGGTCGTGGTCGCGGGCACGCAAAGCGGCAAGCCGTTGCAGGTCGAAGTTCTGGTCGATCAGTGCGCGCACGTACTCCTGGATCAGCTCGCGGTGTCCGGGCCTGGGACCGCGCTGGACGAAGAGGCGATGCGTCCGGACGTCGTACCACGCTCGTGGCAGCTGTCTGCTCGAGGGCAGACCGAGTCGCGCGTTCGCGAGCGGGTCGCCGCCCTGCGAGAAGAGCGCGCGGTAGCGGGCCGGCGACACCTTGGCCGTCGGGACTGCGTGACGGACGGGGAGCCCCGAGAGGCGCGAGGCGTCGCGGAGGGCGCTCTGCGACGACGGAACCGCGCAGACGGCGCACATCACAGCAGCAAGAAGTCTCTCCACGGAGCCCATATCGGCATGCGCAGCCGATGGCAGGAGGTGAAAAGCGGCCCGTAGAATTGCTTCAAATGGCAACGACCGAGGATCCCCGCCAGGCCGACGGCACGGCCGAATGGAAGCGCGAGCTCTACGAGGCGAGGCCGGAGCGGCAGGGCGAGCTCTTCACGACCATCTCCGGGCTCGACAACGAGCCGCTCTACACGCCCGACAACGTCGAGATCGACTACGAGCGCGATCTCGGGTTCCCCGGCGTCTACCCGTTCACGCGCGGCGTCTACCCGTCGATGTACCGCGGGCGGCTCTGGACGATGCGGCAGTTCGCGGGCTTCGGGACGGCCGAGGAGACGAACGCGCGCTTCCGCTATCTGCTCGAGCACGGGCAGACCGGCCTCTCGACGGCGTTCGACATGCCGACGCTGATGGGCTACGACTCGGACCATCCACGCTCGCTCGGCGAGGTGGGTCGCGAGGGCGTCGCAGTCGACTCGCTCGACGACATGGAGACGCTCTTCGCCGCGATCCCACTGGCGGATGTCTCCACGTCGATGACGATCAACTCGCCGGCTGCGATGTTGCTCGCGTTCTACCTCTGCGTCGGAGAGCAGCAGGGTACGTCGCGCGCGCAGCTCCGCGGAACGATCCAGACGGACATCCTCAAGGAGTACATCGCGCAGAAGGAATGGATCTTCCCGCCGGAGCCGTCGATGCGGCTCGTGATCGACATGATCGAGTTCTGCGCCAAGGAGATGCCGCTTTGGCATCCGATCTCGATCTCCGGCTACCACATCCGCGAGGCCGGCTCGACTGCGGCGCAGGAGCTCGCGTTCACGCTCGCCGACGGGTTTGCGTACGTCGAGGCCGCGCTCGAGCGTGGCCTCGACGTCGACGACTTCGCGCCGCGACTGTCGTTCTTCTTCAACGCGCACCTCGACTTCTTCGAGGAGATCGCCAAGTACCGCGCCGCGCGCCGCATCTGGGCGCACGAGCTGCGCGAGCGCTACGGCGCGCGCAATCCGCGTTCGTGGCTGATGCGCTTCCACACGCAGACAGCGGGTGTCTCGCTCACTGCGCAGCAGCCCGAGGTGAACATCATCCGCACGGCGCTCGAGGCGCTGGCGGCGGTTCTCGGCGGAACACAGTCGCTGCACACGAACTCGTTCGACGAGGCGCTCGCGCTGCCGACGGAGAATGCCGTGCGACTGGCACTTCGCACCCAGCAGGTCATCGCGCACGAGACCGGTGTCGCGAACACCATCGACCCTCTCGGCGGCTCGTACTACGTCGAGGACCTCACGAGCCGGCTCGAGGCGGAGGCGTACGACTACTTCGATCGCATCCGCAAGCTCGGTGGGGTGATTCCGGCGATCAAGGAGAACTTCTTCCAGCGGGAGATCGCGGAGGCATCGTTCCGCTACCAGCACGAGGTCGAGCAGAAGCAGCGGATCGTCGTGGGCGTCAACCGCTACGAGCACGACGACGAGGAACCGCTGGAGATCCTGCGCATCGATCCCTCGCTCGAGCAGAAGCAGATCGGCCGCGTGCAGGCGCTCCGCGCGCGCCGTGACTCGGCCGCTGTAGAGTCCGCGCTCGCACGACTGAAGGAGGATGCGGCCCGCGACGACCGGAACCTGATGTATCCGATCGTCGAGGCTTCCAAGGCGTACGTGACGATGGGGGAGATGTGCGAGGCGCTACGAGGCGTCTGGGGGGTCTGGCGAGAAACGCCGGTGTTCTAGTCCTTGCCGGGACAGCGGTCTGCGCGGCCGCGGCAGCTGCGACACCCGAAACAGCGCTGTACCGTCTGGCCGTCTCGGGCACCGCGCGGGCGGCTTGGGACTACACAGGGCCGCCGTCGACGACACTCGACTGCGCGTCTTCGCAGAGCGCGCGCGGCGTCCGCGTCGCGAGCTTTCGCACTGTCCGGCCGACGCTCGTCCGGCTCGTGGACGGACGCCTCAGGGCCACGGCGATCCGGAACCTGAGCGGCAAGGTCACCGTGCTCGGAGAGAACACCGTCAACCAGACGTGCATGGGGGTCGACACTCACTCGCCCCAGCCGTGTGCCCTTGCGGCGTACACGTTTCGTGGCGCAGGGGCAACCGTCTTCAGCCCAGGCCCGCGCAGGCTGTCCTTCAGGTCGATCGGCACGGTGGTCCAGCACAGCGAGTGCCCACTCGAGCCGCCGGGGGTGCTCCAGCTCGGCCCTCTGCCGACCTTCCGCCTTTCGCGTTCCGTGCTCGAACCGCACATCGCGCGGATCACGGCGACCGCGTCGGCCATGCGGCGCAAAACGTACGGTCCGCCCCAGGACGGGACGCTCGTGCAACGCTCGTCCTGGAAGCTGACGCTGACACGAGTGCGTCCCTAAACTCAGGCATCGTGGCGCGGAAGATCAGAGTGGTCATCGCCAAGCCCGGCCTCGACGGGCACGACCGCGGCGCGAAGATCATCGCGCGCGCGTTGCGCGACGCGGGCATGGAGGTCATCTACACGGGGCTCCACCAGACGCCGGAGCAGATCGTCGAGACGGCGATTCAGGAGGATGCGGACGCAGTCGGCATCTCGATCCTGTCGGGGGCGCACATGACGCTCGTTCCGCGCATCCTCGACGGCCTCAAGGAGAACGGCGCCGACGACGTGCTCGTCGTCCTAGGTGGGACGATCCCCCGTGAGGATTCAGACGAGCTGAAGCGGCTCGGCGTCGCCGAGGTGTTCGGCCCGGGAGCGGCGACGAGCGAGATCGTCGACTTCCTGAAGGGGAAGGTGCCTGTCAGTTGATCGGCGTCGACCGCGACGCGGCGGTCGCGGTCCTCACCGTTGACCGGCAGGAGGCGCTCAACGCGCTCGATGTCGCGACGCTGACGGAGCTGCGCGACCGCCTGCACGACGTCGCCGCCGACGAGGAAGTGCGCGCGGTCATTCTCACCGGCGCCGGCGAGAAGGCGTTCGTCGCCGGCGCGGACATCAAGTACATGAGCGGCCTCGGCGTCGAGCGGGCCAAGGCATGGGGTGCGCTCGGGCACGACGCCGGGCGGCTGCTCGAGACGATGCCGAAGCCGACGATCGCCGCCGTGAACGGGTTCGCGCTCGGCGGCGGCTGCGAGCTCGCGCTGGCGTGCGACATCCGCTACGCGGCGAGCGGCGCGAAGCTCGGCCAGCCCGAGGTGAACCTGGGGATCATTCCCGGCTGGGGCGGGACACAGCGGCTCGCGCGCGTGTGCGGCCTCGGCGTCGCCAAGGAGCTGATCTTCACCGGCCGAATCGTCGGAGCAGAGGAGGCGCTGCGGATCGGGCTGGTGAACGCGGTGCACGACCCGGTGCTCGACAAGGCGCGCGAGACCGCGTCGCTGCTCGCATCGAAGAGCCCGATCTCGCTCCGGATCATGAAGGAGCTCGCGAACCGCGCGCTCGGCGGCGACCACGCGACCAACCTCGAGGCGGAGGGCGAGTCGTTCGGCGAGCTCTTCTCGAGCGACGACGCGAAGGAGGGCCTGACCGCGTTCGTCGAGAAGCGCGAGGCGGTCTTCCGGGGGAGGTAGCGCCCTCTCAGCCGAGCTGGATCAGCGCCGCCGTGAGCACGCCGTCGTCGCCGCGCTGGGCTTTGAGCGTCGTGGGCGCCGGCTGCGTCCAGACGACGACCTTCTGGCCCTTGGTCGCGAGCGTCACGCTCGAAACCGTCCGCAGCGTCGGCGTCAGCGTCTGCACGAGGGTCGTCGCCGGCACCGTGACGACGATCGGCCGGTTCAGCTTCGTCAGCGTCAGCGCTGTCGGCCATGCCTGCGACGTCGCGACGCTGACGGTCAGCTGGTCGACGTCCACGGAGACGACCGTGCCGGTCAATGTGAGCGAGAACGGCGTCCCGGCCTTCCCGGCGAAGAGCAGCTTATACGCCTTCTGCAGATACGGGTACGGGCTGACGGCCTTCCCGCCGCCGGGGTGCACCTCGAAGTGCAGGTGTGCATGCGCGCCGTCCGCGTCACCCGAGTCGCCGACGTAGGCGATCTGCTGTCCGGCCTGGACGCGAGCGCCGTTCTTCACCGTGTACGCGACGCCCTTGACGCACTTGCCGCGGTTGTCGTTCTTCGCGGTCAGGTCGTTGTTGAGGTGGATGTAGTAGTAGATCGTCCCGCTCTCCCCGTACAGGTAGAGCATGCAGCCGGCGGTGCGCGACGTCGTCCAGTACTTGACCGTCCCGGCCTCAGCTGCGACGGCGGGCGACTTCTTCGTCGCCATCAGGTCGTTGCCCTGATGGGCGCCGCCCGCTCGCGGCGCGCCGAAGTCGTTGACGTACTGCACCTGGCCGACGACGGGGAAGATGATGTGGTCGGGCACTTTCGGTGCGGCTGCACCGGCGGTCCCGGCGACGACGCCGAGGATCACGGCGAGCAAGAAAACCCGTCGGCCTGTCGTCCGGTGGCGTCTCATGAGGAGAGCGGGCGCTCCGGTGCGCGTCCGAAGGTCAGGAGGGTAACAGCCAAACCGGCCCGAGTAGAGTGGCGCCCGGATGAAGATCGCCGTCTGCGTCAAACAGGTGCCCGAAGGGACGCGCCGGATCGACCCGGAGACCAAGCGCCTCGACCGGTCCGGCGAGGGGGCGCTCAACCCTTTTGACGCAAACGCCGTCGAGGAGGCCCTGCGCCTGAGGGACGCGACCGGCGAGGGCGAAGTCGTCCTCGTCTCGATGGGACCGGCGAAGGCGCAGGACGCGCTGCGCAAGGCGCTCGCGATGGGTGCCGACCGGGCGCTGCTCGTCTCGGACGACGGCGCGGCGGGCGCCGATCTCGTCGCCACGAGCGCCATCCTCGCGAAGGCGCTCGAGCGTGAGGGCGCCGACCTGATCCTCTTCGGGCAGCAGGCAAACGACTCGGACGGCGCCGTCCTCTGGGCTGCTGTGGCCGACCGCATGCGCCTGCCGGTCGTGTCGCAGGCCGCGGAGGTGACGCACGCGGAGGGGAAGCTGACCGTGAAGCGGCAGACGGAGTTCGGCTACGACGTGATCGAGACGGCGACGCCGGCCGTGATCGCCGTGTCCGACGCGATCAACGAGCCGCGGTACCCGTCGCTCAAGGGGATCATGGGCGCGAAGTCGAAGCCGCAGGAGACGCTCTCGCTCGGCGACCTCGGTGTCGAAGCAGCGGATGCGCGAACGGAGGTGTACGCGCTGCACGATCCCCCGGCGCGCGGCGAGTCGCGCAAGCTCGAGGACGACGGCAGCGCGGCGCAGGCGATCCTCGAGTTCCTCAAGGAGAAGAGGCTCGTCTGAGCACGCTCGTCTTCCTCGAGCATCACGGTGACGAGCTGCTGAAGTCGTCGCTCGGTGTCCTGTCGAAGGCCGCGTCGCTCGGCACCGGCGACGTCGCCGGTGTCGTCGTCGGCTCGAATGTGCGCGGGCTCGCAGAAGGTGCCGGCGTGTACGGCGCGGCGAAGGTCTATGTCGCGGACGACCTCCAGCTCGAAGCGCCGCTCTCGCAACCGCGCGTCGACGTCCTCGCGCAGCTGGTTCGAGATCACGACGTGGACACGGTGTTGTTCGCGAACTCCGTCCTGGCCGCGGACGTCGCCGCCGGTCTGGCCGCACGTCTCGACGCCGGCCTCAACTGGGACCTCATCGATCTCGTCCAGCAGGACGGCAAGCTCGTCGGCAAGCGGCCCGCCCTGCAGGACACGGTCTACGTCGACGTCGGGTGGACGTCCGAGCCGCGGCTCGCGCTCTTCCGCTCCGGCTCGTTCGACCCGAGCGAGAGCGGCGGGAGCGCCGAGGTCGAGGACGTCCCGGTCTCGCTCGAGCAGTTCTCGACGACGGCGCGGATGGTCGACCAGGCGCACGAGGAGAGCTCCGGGCCGTCGATCGAGGACGCCGAGATCATCGTCGCCGGGGGGCGCGGCCTCGGCGGCCCCGAGAACTTCACGCTCGTCGAAGGGCTGGCCAAGGCCCTCGGCGGCGCGGTCGGCGCGACCCGCGCTGTCGTCGATGCCGGTTGGTACCCCTATTCCACGCAGGTCGGCCAGACCGGGAAGACCGTGTCGCCGAAGCTCTACATCGCGTGCGGGATCTCGGGCGCGATCCAGCACAAGGTCGGCATGCAGGCCTCCGGCGTGATCGTGGCGGTCAACAAGGACCCCAACGCGCCGATCTTCGAGTTCTCCGATCTCGGCGTCGTCGGCGACGTGCACGTGATCGTGCCGAAGCTGACGGAGCTCGTGCGCGCCCGCAAGGACTCGTGAAGCCCGCCGACTACCCGCCGCCGTTCGACGCGCGCGACTACGTCGTCGCGCCCACGGATCCCGAGGACGAACGCATCGAGGTCGGGATCCTCGTCGTCGGCGCCGGGCCGGCAGGGCTCGCGTGCGCGATCCGGTTGGGGCAACTGCTCGAGGATGCGCCCGAGATCCAGGAGCGGCTCGGTGAGGTTCCCGTCGCCGTGCTGGAGAAGGGCAAGCAGCCGGGCTCGCACCTCTTGTCCGGTGCAGTGGTGAACCCGCGCGCCCTGCGCCGGCTGTTCAAGGGACGCAAGCGCATCGACGAGATGCCGTTCTACGGACCGGTCGAGCACGAGTCGGCCTACTTCCTCACGCCGAGCCGGTCGATGCGGATTCCGACGCCGCCGACAATGAGGAACGCGGGCAACTACGTCGCGTCGCTGTCGCGGCTTGGGCGCTGGCTCGCCGAGCAGGTGGAGGAGGGCGGCGCGATGATCCTGCCCGAGACGTCGGCCGTGAAGCTGCTCGCCTCGGACGGACGCATCCAGGGGGTGCGCACCGGCGACAAGGGCCGCGGCCGCGAGGGGCAGGAGCTCGGCAACTTCGAGCCGGGCGCAGACGTCGTCGCGCGCGTCACCGTGCTCGCGGAGGGGACGCAGGGACACCTCACCGGCGTGGCGCTGAACCGCTTCGGCCTCGCAGGCGAGAACCCGCAGGTCTGGGCGCTCGGCGTCAAGGAAGTCTGGAGGGTCGCGCGCCCGCTCGACCGCGTCATCCACACGGTTGGCTGGCCGCTGCGTGGCGCCGCGAGGTACCGCGAGTTCGGCGGGTCGTTCATCTACCCGATGGGCGAGGACATGGTGACGGTCGGGATGGTCGTCGGCCTCGACTACCGCGACGCCGAGCTGTCCGTGCACGACCTGCTGCAGGAGCTGAAGACCCATCCGCTCGTGCGCAAGCTGCTCGACGGCGGCGAGCGCGTCGCCTGGGGCGCCAAGACCATTCCCGAAGGAGGCTTTTTGTCGCTGCCGAAGCAGCTGCATGCGCCGGGGCTGCTGATCTGCGGCGACGGCGCCGGGCTCGTCAACGTGCCGGCGCTGAAGGGGATCCACTACGCGATCGAGTCGGGCTCGCTCGCCGCGGAGGCGGCCTTCGCGGCGTTGCAACGCGGGCAGACGCCGTCGACACCCGGTGCGCTCGCGGTGTACGACGAGGCGTTGCGACAGAGCTTCGTCTGGAAGGAGTTGCGGCAGGTCCGCAACATGCGCCCGGCGTTCGGTCGCGGCTTCTGGGTCGGCGGCGCCCTCGCCGGCGCGATGACCGCGACGAAGGGGCACTTCCCGCGGGGCGACTCGCGCACAGAGCGCGACACCGAGCAGGAGCTGATCCGCACCGACCGGGCGCAGGGCTACCCGGCGCCGGACGGAAAGCTCACGTTCGACAAGCTCTCCTCGGTCTTCGCGTCGGGGAACAAGACGCGCGACGACCAGCCGGACCACATCGTCATCCGGCACGACGTTCCGGCCGAGCTGGCGGGGATGTGGGAGCGGATGTGTCCCGCCCAGGTGTACGAGGCCACGGGCGACGGCGTCGCGGTCACGCCGTCGAACTGCGTGCAGTGCGGGGCGATCACCGCCAAGGGCGGGCGCCTCACGCCGCCGGAGGGCGGCTCCGGGCCGGAGTACACGGTCACCTGACCCGGAAGCGCCAGACATCCGAGCCCGCGAAGCTCGTGACCCACATGCTGCCCCGCGCGACGGCAACGGCAAGTGCACCGTTCCCAGCCGGCGACACGTCGACGACCGTGTTCGT
>DATFTK010000064.1:0-4490 GCA_035262005.1 Gaiellaceae bacterium
CGGACCCAGAGGCCCGAAACGGTTTTCGAGACCGCCGCATTCGACCGCTCTGCCACCCCTCCGACGGAGGCACAGGGTAGCTACTTGACGATGATGTCGACCTTCATCCCGGCCTGCTCGTGGCCCGGGACCGTGCAGTACAGGTGGTACCTGCCCGGCTTCAAGGTCACGTTCAGCGTCGCCGTTCCGCCGGGCTGGATCAGGCTCGTCTTCGGCCCGCCCTTGATCGCGAGGTCGTGCGCGATCTGGCCTGCGTTCTTCACGTCGAACGTGAACTTTCGAGCCCTCGCGTTGTAGCCGGCGAGCGCGATCCTGAACTCGGTCTCGGTCACTTGGACCGTCGCCGCCTGCTCCTGGGTCGTGGTCTGCGCCTGCGTGGTCGTGTGCGCCGGGGCGGTTGTCGTCTGCTGGTGTGTCGTCGTCGGCTGGGTCGTCGTCGTGCCGGCCTCAGACTCGATCTGGGCGGTCTCCGCCTTGCTCTCAGCGCCGAAGTGCTCGACTGCGGCCAGCATCCCGAAGAAGAACACGAAGCAGACGACGACGAACGCCGGGAGCCCACCGCCCGGGTAGTTCGGCCTGAAACGCGGGAAGAGGAACGACGACGCGAGCGCAAAGGCGATGAAGACTGCCGCGGTCACGGCGAGCCCGACCTTGTTGCCGGTCGTGAGGGCGATGAGCACGCGCGGAGTCTACGCGGCGAGCAGGCGGCGCTCTTCCCTTCGGCGATAGGCGCGGAGCCCGACCACTGCGGCACAGGCGACCGCGATCAGCGGGCTCAGAACGATGAGCAGGAAGAGGCCTACCGCACCCGTCCCGGCGAGGAAGGAACCGGCATCCCTGGCGGCACGCTCGAAGCGGCCGGTACTGCTCTTCTGCACCGGCGTCGCGGCCTTCTGCGTCGTGAGTGTGAGCGCGACATGTGAGAGGGCGGCCTGATTCAGCGTGGCGCCGTTCGCGCGAGTGATGCGTGCAAGGTCGTCGCGTGCCCCCTGAAGCTGGAGTTGAAGCCGCAGCCTGACGTCGGCGGGGAGGCTTCTTTTGAGCTGCTCCGTCGCCCGCGCGATGAACAGCTTCAGCCGCAGGATCTGCGCCCGCTGCTGTCGGAGCGTTTGCTCGAGGTCGACGACCGACACTTGCCGGGCGAGGACGGTGCCGAGGTCGCTGAGCCGCACCATCGCCTCCTCGACCCGTCCCACGGGGACGCGCAGGATCAGATAGGCCTCCCCCGGCTCCCCTGCCTGCGTCGACTGCTGCACCGACGCGACGTAGCCGCCGTACGAGCGTGCGACCTGCATCGCCTCGTTCGTCCGGTCGGTCAGCGCATCGAGATCCTTCACGCGCACCGTCATCGAAGCCTCGTAGTCCTGGTGACGGTTCGCGTCGGGTGGAACGAACGGTGAGCGCGTCGTCGGCGCGAGCGCCTCGCCGGCCACCCCGCGCTCGGACGTGAGCGCCTGCGGCTTTGGCGACGTCCCGGAGCTGAGCACGCCGTGGACGACCGCAGCGCTCACCAGCGCCACTGCGCACGCCGGCACGAGCACGACCAACGACCTTCGCCACGACACCTGCGGAAGCGTGCGCCGCGGTACCGGCTCACCGAGCGCAAGCACGCGCTCCCGCAAGCTCTCGGGGGCCGCCGTCGGCAGCGCCCGCAGGTCACGGACGAGCTCAGCGAACTCGTTCATCGTCGATCAGCTCCTCGAGTCGTTTCAGTGCTCTGCTCAGACGCGTCGAGCAGGCAGTCGGACTGATTCCCAGCACACGCGCCGCCGTCGGCCCATCGAGGTCGAGCAACACGCGGAGGGCGACGACCTCGCGTTCGGCCGGCGACAGCTGTGCGAGCGCCGCCTCGAGCGCACTCGGACCGAGTACCTCGGAGACGACCTCGGCTGCACCTCTGGCGTAGCGCTCTTCGCGCCGTCGCCGACGCTCCTCCGCACGGAAGTGATCCAGCGCGACGCTACGCGCAATCCGGCAGAGCCACGCCCGCGGCGTCCCACGCCGCGGATCGAAGCGCGGCCAGCTTCGGAACGCCTTCTCGAATGTCTCGCCTGTCAGGTCCTCGGCGACGGCGCGATTTCCGGTGAGAAAAACGAGATACCGGTGCACCGCGTCGAGCTCGCGCTCCGCAACGGATGCAAACGTCGGCCGGTCGACCTGCAGGCCTGGCCACGAGCTCGTCACCGCGTTCACGGCCCTCATACGCCGCCGCGTCCCCCAATTGTCACATCGCGATTGTCGCTAGCAGGGACCAGCGGCAGCGGCCCCATCCGGGCCGGCGAAGTGCTGCGCCGCCTCGCCGATGCCGGTCTGCAGGCAGTACGTCGACGCCTCGGCGCGGACGAGCGTCACGCCGAACGAGGGAGGCACGCTCGCACCGGCATACGTCGCGTTCTCGGCGTGGTACGACTCGAGCTGGGTCGCGGCCGCCGCGAAGTTCATCGCGCTGACCGCGGCGGACGCCTTGCTCTCGGCGCTCTTCGCCGTGCCGGAGGTCGGGCCGCTGTGCTGCATCGTCAGCGCCCAGAGGATGCCGACGAGCGCGAGCGACACGACGATCGAGATGGCTCCGAGAGAACGACCCATAGCCCGAGTTATCGGGCCATGAGTCGCCTCGCTTGAGCAGTCGTTAGATCGCTACTCGGCCCAGCTGGCCTCTTCGGCCCAGCTGGCGATCTCGCCGAAACCTCCGACCGACACGGAAGCCGCAGGTGCGGAAGCCGTCGACTTCGGAGCGGCCGACGCGACGCCAGGGCCGGCCAGGGCCGCGAGCGCCGCGATCAACGCGATGATCGCCGCACCCCGCTTGCTTGAACTCTTTTTCGCCATCTCCCTTTCCCTCTCGCTCAGCGCATTCGCGCATGAACCGCAGTCACTGCGCGGACTCTGTGATCGAAGGCGAACAGTCGCGTCCCCCGTCCGGGGGAGTCACCCCTCGAATTCACTCGTCCGAGGGATCAGGCGCAAGGAAGCCCTGGGAGCGGCATCACAACTGGTGCAGCAACTTCCATGGTGCGAGCCCCGGCAACAAGCCGCAAGCTGCCGGGGCTCACTTTTTGGACCAGGGAAGGTCGCGTTCGAGCAGCTGAGCGAGCCGGCGGTCAAACTCGGCGAACTCGTCCTCCAGCCGAGCCCGCGTCGCTGGATCCATCCCGGCGTACTCGCGTTCGAAGATCCGCGGATACGACTCGAGGCCGCGTGCCTCGACGCCGAGGAAGTCGAGCACGCGCCGATACGTCGCCGCCGTGTCGGCTGCGAGCTCTTCCGTGAACAGGACGAGCAGCTGCTCGCGCGGGAACTCGGCGAGCCACCGCTCGAGCTGCTCGGCATAGCGGCCGCGTGCGGCGTAGGTGTAGTTCCACCACGCGTAGCTGAAGTACGTCGGATCGCGCAGCATGCGGTCGAGCTCGCCCTCCATCCGCCCGTCCTCACGCGCGAGCGCGTCGTCGAAAGACAGGTCCTCGCGGCCGAGTGCGACCTCGTGCTGGTAGTGCGAGAACGCGCGGTCCGCCGGGCTACGCAACAGCGCGATCAGGCGCGCGCGCGGAAGCATCCGCGCGACGCGCTCCGGTGCGAGCGGGTGGAAGAGGTAGCTGGGGCTGGCCTCGCCGACGAGTCCGCGGCGACGGACCGGAAGGTGAGCGCGGTACCAGCGCTCGCCCCGCGCGTAGTGACGATCGAAGAAGCTGACCTCCTTGAACGACGGACCGGTTATCTGCGGATGCCAGCGCAGGTAGGCGTACAGCGCGGTTGTCCCGGCCTTCTGTGCGCCGAGGATGAGGAAGTCCGGCAGCGGCCGCAGACCGGAGGTCGCGATGCCGTAGCTGCGAAACCCGCCGCGAAGCACCTTGCGAGCCGGTTCCGGGAGCGCCGGAACGAGCTCCGCGGGAAGACGGAACTTCTGCGCCAACGGCTACGGGGTGAAGGGCTGCAGCACGTGGGTGAAGTCCCATGTGTTCTGGACGATCCCGGAGCAGCTGTTCGAGCCGGTCACGCCGGGGCAGCCGCCGTTGTCGCGTTGGATCGCCCAGATCGACAGCGTGTCGACGCCGTTTTTCTGCGCGTAGTCGAGGACCTGCTGAGCGTGTGCGACGGTCGTCTCTTCGGTCTTCTTCGGGTAGTCATCGAGGCCGGGCATCAGGGTGATGCCGATCCTCGCCTCGAGGCCGATCGTGCCGAGTTGCGCGAGTGTTCCGTTCGCCGCGTTGATCGCAGCCGTGCCGATGTCGGTCGTGTGCTTGTCGTAGTAGTCGAACGCCATGATGTTGACGGCGTCGACGTGGGTGTGGTTCGCGACGGCGTTCTCGAGGACCGCGACACCGGACGGCTCGAGACCGGCTGCCGACGTCGGCAGGGTGTAGCTGACCTGGAATGCTCGGCCGTGCGCGGCCGCCCAGTCCTCCACCAGCTTCAGCGCCTTGTTGCGTCGGTCGATGCCGTCGCTGCGAGTAAGCGACCTGCCTTCGACATCCATGTCGAGACGCGTGACG
>DATFTK010000065.1:0-15260 GCA_035262005.1 Gaiellaceae bacterium
CGCGCTCGACGGACGGATCGTATTCGAAGGCAAGTTGCGGAGTTCGTTTCATGCGTAACTCCCGCGCGAGCCGCGATTGCAGGACCGAGTGCGCAGCCTGCAGGCCTGCGAGCGTCTGCTCGCGCTTCCGCTCGGCGCCGAGCACGGAGACGAACACGCGTGCGTGACGGAGGTCGGACGACGTCTCGACGCCGGTGACCGTCACGAACCCGATCCGCGGATCCTTCAGTTCGCCGAGGCCTTCCGAGAGGACTTGTCGGATCGATTCGTTCACACGTCGCATTCGCTCGGCCATCCGCAATATTCAAGCGCCTGGACGCGCTCCTTCTCGTCGCTGTTGCACTTTGGTGCTTCACCGTCGCCGCCCTGGGCGGCCTCGTCGGCCTGGTGCTCGGCAACATCCGCCTTCCCGTGATCGTGGCTGCCGCGTCGAGCCCTGCGGCCGGTGCCGGCGCCAACATCGGGATTTCGGCGGTGTCGGCATTGACGGCGGCCGTGACGCACATCCGCGGCGGCCGAATCGACTGGCGGATCTTCGGCTGGATGACACCGCCTTCCGTCGTCGGGGCGGTCGCTGGCGGCCTGCTCTCAGGCGAGGTGCCCGCCACCGCACTGCTGGCGGTCATCGGCGTCACCCTGCTCGTCTTCGGGGCCGACTTGCTCCGGCCGCGACGACCGCGGGAGCGACGAGCTGAAGACGTCCACCCGGCCGCCGCCGTCGCGACGGGCGCGGTCATCGGAATCTTGGGCGGCTTCGTCGGCCTGATCCTCGGCTCGCTGCGGATCGGTGCGCTGCTTCGTTTCGTCGGCGAGGACACCTTTCGTGCCGTCGGGACGAACTTGGCCGTTGGGTTTTGCCTCGGTGTCGCCGGTGTCTTCGGACACCTCAACGGCGGCGTCGACTGGACGCTGCTCGCCGTCGGCGCGGTCGCATCCGTTCCCGGCGCGCTCGTCGGCGCGCGCCTCACGGGACGGCTGGAGGAGCGTCAGCTGCTCCGTGCAGTGGGTGTCGTCCTCCTGATCGCGGGAACGTCCCTGCTGCTGCAGGCCTTTCTCTAGCCCACAACGACGACGTCGCGGTCCGCCCGCACGAGCTCGAACTCCCGGCCGGACAGGTACCGCTCGGCCTCGTCCAGCAGCTGCTCGGCTTCTCGGTATTCACGCGTGACGCATGAGAGCGTCAGGCGGGCGCGCTGCCACAGCTCGTGATGGTCGACTTCCGCGACCGACACGGCGAAGCGGTTCTGTAGCTGCGCCTTTGCGGACTTGACGTACTTCCGCTTCCCCTTGAGCGACTCGGCCTCCGGGAAGTGGAGCTCGACTGTCAGGATCCCGACGTACCCCGAGCCCACGTCGCGACGACGCGCTAGGTCGTCGCCGCCGGCGCCGGCTCGTCCAGCGTCGTGCGCTCGACGGCGCGCGTCTCGAAGCACTCGAGCACGTCGCCTTCCTTCACGTCGTTGAAGCCGTCGAGCAGGATGCCGCACTCAAAGCCCTCGGTCACTTCACGCGCGTCGTCCTTGAAGCGCTTCAACTGCGCGATCGTCGTCTCGTGGACGACGGTGCCGTCCCGCACGACGCGCACCTGCGCACCACGCCGGACGAGGCCGCTCGTGACCATGCAGCCGGCGATCGTGCCGAGCCGCGACACCTTGAACAGCGCGCGCACCTGGGCCTCGCCGAGTGTCTCCTCGGTCTCGACCGGCCGCAGCATCCCGACGAGCGCCTGCTCGATGTCCTCGGTCAGCTGGTAGATGACGCGGTAGGTGCGGATCTCGACGCTTTCGCGTTCGGCGAGCGCACGTGCCTCGGCGTTCGGGCGCACGTTGAAGCCGACCACGGTCGCGCCTGACGCGGACGCGAGCATGATGTCGTTCTCGGTGATGCCGCCGACGCCCTGGTGGATGACGTTGACCCGCACCTCCGGGTGCTGGATCTTCGCAAGCTCCGACACGGCCGCTTCGACCGAGCCGACAACGTCGCCCTTGAGCACCAGGTTGAGGTCGCGGACGGCGCCTGCCTGCATCTGCTCGAAGAGGTGCTCGATCGAGACGCCACGCGACGCCTGCGCCAGCTGCTCGCGTCGCAGCCGCTCGCCGCGCGTGTTTGCGAGGTCGCGCGCACGGCGCTCGTTCTCGACGACGCGGCAGAGCTCGCCGGCAGGCGGCGGCTTGTCGAAGCCGAGGATCTCCACCGGATCGCCGGGTCCGGCGTCCTGGACCTTGTCGCCGCGGAAGTTGTAGAGGGCGCGCACCTTGCCCCACGCGTCACCGGCGACAACGGCGTCGCCGACGTGCAGTGTCCCGCGGTGGACGAGCATCGTCGCCACGGGGCCGCGCCCGACGTCGAGGCGTGACTCGATGATCGGGCCGGACGCCTCCGCCTTGGGATTGGCCGTCAGCTCGAGCTCGGCGTCCGCGACGAGTAGGACCTTCTCGAGCAGATCGTCGAGGTTCTGGCCCTGCTTGGCCGAGACGTCCGAAAACTGCGTCGTTCCCCCCCACTCCTCGGGCTGGAGCTCTTCGGTCGAGAGCTCGCTGCGGACACGGTTCGGATCGGCGTCGGCGACGTCGATCTTGTTCACCGCGACGACGATCGGCACGTCCGCCGCACGGGCGTGGGAGATCGACTCCTTCGTCTGCGGCATGACGCCGTCGTCGGCGGCGACCACGAGCACCGCGATGTCGGTGACCTTGGCACCGCGCGCTCGCATCGCCGTGAACGCTTCGTGACCCGGTGTATCGAGGAAGGTGATCTTCCGGCCGTTGTGCTCCGCCTGGTACGCGCCGATGTGCTGCGTGATCCCGCCGGCCTCCGTCTCGACGACGGATGTCTCGCGGATGGCGTCGAGCAGCGTCGTCTTGCCGTGGTCGACGTGACCCATGATCGTGACGACCGGCGGTCGCGGCGCGAGATCCTCCTCGTCGTCTTCGAAGACCTCCGGCGCCTCTTCCTCGTCGGCGGCGTGCCTGATCGTCAGTTCTCGTTCAGGCGCAAGTTCTGCCGCGATCAGCTCGACCTCGTCGTCACCGAGCGACTGCGTGATGGTGACCGCCTTCCCGAGCCCCATCATGAACATGATGATCTTCGGTGCCGGCACGCCCAGCGCCTGAGAGAGATCACGAACGGTCAGACCCGACTCGACGGAAACGGGGCCGGTAACAGGCGCAACCTCGCGCGGCTGCTTCGGCCGCGCCGCCTCGCGCTCGCGACTCTGCTGCCTCGCGTCGCGCGGCCGCGCCGCCGCGTTGTCGATGATGACGCGACGCTTCCGGCGCGCGCCAGGGCCTCCCTGACGGGGCCGCATGGGCCGATTCGGCCTGTTTGATCCTGAGTCGTTCGCCATTACGGGTTCAAGTGTAAAGAGATGCCAGTTCCGGTTCGACCTCGACGTTCTGCCTGAGCGTTCGGTTGAAGGCCCGCCGCGCCACAGCCCGCTCGAAGCAGGGGAGGCGCCGGCATGTATAGGCGCCGCGGCCGGGCTGTCCCGCCCCGGGGACGAGCAGGCCCTCTCTCGCGACGAATCGCAGGAGCTCGCTCTGCGTCGCCTTGCGGCCGCAGCCGACGCAGCTCCTGATCGGCTCGGTCACGCAGCAGGCGCGCCCTCGCCGCCTTCCTCGTGCTCGACGGGGATCCCGGCAGGGACTTCGTCGGGCGGCGCCACCTGCGGATGCGAGACGTCGAGATCGACGTCGCCTTCCTCGGCCGCGATCTCCGTCGCGTCGGGGCCGTGCGTGGCGACGACGTCCGCGGGAGCTTCGGAATCGATCGGCTCGACCGACTCCTCGGGGAGCGACTCCGGGCCGATGCTCTCAGCCTCGGGCGGCTCCTCGTCGGAGCGAGCCTCGAGCTCGGGCTCGGCTTCGGCCTCGATCGGCTCGACGTCGTCGGTGTCGTGCTGCGCGAGCTCCTGGTGCGCAGGCAGGCCGCAATAGCGCGAGCCTGGGAGTGCCTCGTTCGGGCACCGTTTGCCGTTCGACAGCACCGCGGCGCAGCGACCTGTGAACTCCTCGCCCTCGCCGCCGCCGTAGGCCGCTTCGGCCTCGGCCTGTGCGAACTCGGTGTCGGACTGGATGTCGACCTTCCAGCCGGTCAGCCGGGCGGCCAGACGTGCGTTGAGGCCTTCCTTGCCGATTGCGAGCGCAAGCTGGTCGTCGGGGACGATGACGGTCGCCTCCTTCGTCTCGTCGTCGACGAAGACTTCGCGCACCCGCGCCGGCGACAGCGCCTTTGCGACGAATCGCGCGGGCTCGGGGTTCCACGGGTTGATGTCGATCTTCTCGCCTCGCAACTCGGAGACGACCATCCGGACGCGCGATCCGCGCGGGCCGACGCAGGCGCCTACCGGGTCGACGCCTTGGGCATGCGACTCGACCGCGATCTTCGAGCGGTAGCCCGGCTCGCGCGCGACGCCGCGGATCTCGACCAGCCCGTCGGCGATCTCCGGCACCTCGAGCTCGAACAGGGTCTTGATCAGCTCCGGATCGCGGCGCGACAGGATGACCTGCGGGCCCTTCGTTCCGGAGCGCACCTCGGTGATCACCGCCTTGATCCGCGATCCCTGCTCGTAGCGCTCGCCGTCTACCTGCTCTGAGCGCGGCAGCAGCGCTTCGACCTTGCCGAGGTCGACGAGCACGTTGTTGCGGTCGCCGGCCTGCTGCACGATGCCCGTCACGACCTCGCTCTCGCGGTCCTTGTACTCGTCGTACATCATCATCCGCTCCGCCTCGCGAATCCGCTGCAGGATCACCTGCTTCGCGGTCTGCGCGGCGATGCGCCCGAAGTTCTCGGGGGTGACGTCCTCACGCTTGATCTGATCCGCCGGGACGTCCGACCAGTCGATGTCGAGGTCGTCATCGGAGAGGAGCGTGTGCGAGCGCTCGCCGTTCTCTGCCTCGATCCGCTCCAGTTCCTCGAGCGCGCGCTCGCGGGCCTCGTCCAGAAGCCGCTCTTCGATGTCGGGCGGCAGCTCGATCGAGTAGACGCGGAAGTCGCCCTGCTCATCGATCTCGACCGTCGCGTGGCGCGACGCCCCCGGCGTCTTCTTGTACGCAGCGAGGAGGGCGTCCTCGAGCGCGGCGACCAGCGCGCCGCTCTCGATGCCCTTCTCACGCTCGATGTCTCTGACTGCGTCGACGATCTCTTGCGTCATCTCGTCCCCACCTCCTCGATCAGGTTGCCCCGGACGATCGAGTCGTACGGGATGTCAACGGCCTCGGCGTCCGTCTTGACGGTGACCGCTCGCTCGCCGGCGGCGATCACCTCGCCCCGCACCCGATTGCGTCCCTCGGTACGAAGCGAGACGCGACGGCCGACGGCATTTCGGAAGTGCGTCTGCGTGCGGAGCGGCCTGTCGATCCCAGGCGAGGAGACATCCACGGAATAGTCCCGCAGATAGTCGCGGAGCACGTTCGTCACGCGCTCGCAAAGCGCATGATCGACACCGCGGACGTGGTCGACGTAGACGGTGAACCGCTCCGGGCTCGTGAGCTCCACGGCCAGGACCTCGGTGCCCGGCAGGGCGCCTTCGACCTTGGGCGTGATCTCCCTCGTCAGTTGTCGCTCCTTCTTGTGTGTCGCTGCCATCGCTCCTGTCCTCACAAAAAATGGGCCCGCAGGCCCATTTCGCGAACCGCTCGAAATGTGGTGACATCAGGATAGCAAGCGGCCTGGCGAAGGGACTCGCGCGTTTTCCACTTCGTGGAAGGGCGTGCGAGTTCTACACGTCGAGGACGATCGTGACCGGGCCGTCGTTGACCAGCGCCACCTGCATTCGCGCTCCGAAGACGCCGGTCTGAACCGAGAGGCCCAGGTCGCGGAGCGCTTCGACGAAGTGCACATAGAGCGGCTCGGCCGAGTCGGGTGGGGCCGCGTCGGCGAAGCTGGGCCGGTTGCCCTTCGTCGTGTCCGCGACGAGCGTGAATTGGCTGACGACCATTGCCGCGCCGCCGACGTCGAGCAGGCTGTGCGCGAACCTACCGTCTTTGTCCTCGAACACGCGGAGCCGGGCGACCTTGCCGGCGAGCCGCTCGGCGTCGGCACCGCCGTCCGATAGCGCGATCCCGAGCAACACGACCAGCCCCTGCCCGATCTCGCCCGCTGTCTCCTCGCCGACGGCGACATGTGCGCGGGAGACGCGCTGGCAGACGGCACGCATCGCGCCCATCATCGACCAGCGCGTGTGCTTCTTTCTAGTAGGCGCGCGCGCGGCCCCACCCTGGGAGGGGGACTCACCCGCCGCCCACTGCGGCAGACGCTAACGGCGAAACCGGCGCGCGTTCGTCACGCGCCTGCGCCGATTCGGTGACTCTTACTTCGAGTCGTCCGGGGAGGCCGGGTCCAGGTCCAAGATCCGCGACGCGTAGTGCTCGTTCTGCGGCCGCAGCGAGCTGGCGAGCTTGTAGTGGCCGTTGGCCTCGGTGTCCTTGCCCTGCTTCTCGAGCGCGCGGCCGAGCGCGTAGTGCGCGTAGTGGTCGGCCGGCGACAGTTCGAGCATGACCCGGAACTCCTCCTCCGCCTCCTCGTAGCGCTGGATCCGAAGATAGGCGATCCCCAGGGCCTCGCGGATCGACGCCTTCCGTGGCTCGCGCCGCTTCGCCTTCTCCAAGGCAACCGTCGCCTGCGCGGCCCGGCCCTTGCGGAGATGCGCGCGTCCCTGCTGGTAGAGGTCGTAGGTCTCGCTCATGTCGCTCTCAGGTAGGGGAAGTTCTCCTCTACCAAGTCAAGCGGATCCGTCAAATCGCGCGTCTTCCCGATCTCGATCGCGCGAACCGACTCGCCGCCGTCGATCGCCGCCTGAAACGCGTTCCCGAGCTCGTACGGCGGCTGGTCGCGGCAGAGGCGCTGGGCGACCTCTGTGCGAAGGCCCCACAAGGGCGCCGGCGTCCAGACCGAGGCAGGATCCTCGTCCCAGAGCGCAACGATGCGCTCGCCCGAGCGGCGGACGCCCTTCCGCCGCCCGCCGGGCGCCGGCTCTCTTCGGACGGCGACCGCCCCCGCGTCATCTGCCTCACGGAACGTTCGGACGAAGCGCTCGACGTCGCCGGCGCCGAACACCGTGTCGGCGGCGGACACGACCGCGGGCAGCCGTGCGCCGGCGTCCAGTGCCCGCTGCACGGCGTCTGCCGATCCCAGCGCCTGCGGCTGGCGAACGGTGCGGAGCTCGAGGCCGAACGCCGAGCCGTCGCCGACGAGGCCCTCCACCTGTTCGGCGAGATGCCCGGTGACGACCCAGACGGGCGCGCAGCCGGCGCGCGCGAGCTCGCGCAGCAGCACCGAGATCACCGGTCGACCGTCGATCGGCAGGACCGGCTTCGCCCATCGCTCCGTCAACGGGCGGAGCCGCGCGCCAAGGCCGGCGGCCATCACGACCGCGTCCACGATTAGCCGAGCCCGAGCGAGCGCACCGAGAACAGACCACGCGCGCGGTCGAGCACGAACAGCCCGCGCCGAAGCTTGCGTTTCACCTCGCGGAGCTCGGCGCGCGCACGCTGTGCTGCCGGACGCGCCTCCACACGCGGCCCGTAGCGCGCAGCGGCGGCGGCCTGTGCAAACGGGACCGCGTCGACCCCGTACCGCTCCGAGACCGTCGCGCCGAGCTCGCGCAGCGTCGCCGCTCGCGTCGGAGTCACTCGCTGGTCCTGCAGGAACTCCGCCAGTTCGAGCGCGCACGCGGAGGCGATGCGGCGGGGGTCGCGCGTCAGATAGCGCAGCTTGCGGCGGGCGAGCTTCAACCCCACGATCAGGACGGCGACACCGGCGGCCAGCAAGGCGAGAAACAGCAGCAGGCTCGGCGTCCGCTGCGCCACCGGCGGCGGGGCGCGGAGACCGCGCACGGGGACATCCGCTGCCGACCGGGGCGTGCGGATGCGGTCGTCGTGTCCGATGATCGCCGGCGCCCCGCTGCCGAAGACCTCGCCTCCCTTGACGACGCCCGCGAGCAGCTTCGCGGCGGCAGACGCGTTGAAGTTGACCGACGTCGAGCTGTATGAGCCGCTCAGCCGGCCGCGTCCTGGAGTCGGGTCGAACGCGAGCCACCCGTAGTGCGGGAACCACACCTCAACCCACGTATGCGCGTCGTGATCCGTGACCGTCCACGTCCCGTCTTGGTAGTGGCCCGGGACGAAGCCGGCGGCGACCCGCGCCGGGATGCCGAGGAGCCGGAGCATGAGCGCCATGGCGCCCGCGAAGTGTTGGCAGTAGCCGGCGCGCGTGTCGACGACGAACCCGACCAGCGGGGGCAGCCCGGGTGTCGCGCCCGGCTCCTCGGAATACGTGAACCCGCCGGTGACGCGGAACCAGCGCTCGAGCGCAACTGCGGCCGCGTACGGCGACCGCGTCTGCCCGGCAACCGCCCGCGCCCGGTCGTACAGCTCGGCATACGGCTGCAGACGTCCGCTCAGCAGCGCGAACATGCGCTGCTCCCGGCCGGGCGCCGCGAACGGTGGTGCGTTGACGCGGCCGTCGAGCTGGAGCTCGCGCCCCGGCTTCGTCAGCACTCTCGGGTATGAAGCCGAAACGTGGACCAGCTGCTCGGGCGTCGGGCGCGCGGCGTAGCTCCAGATCGTGTAGCGCTGGTTGCGGTGGAGCCCGTCGACGGCCGTGACGACGCCCTCGCCGTGCTCGACGGCCGGCTCGCTGATGTTGTACGCGACGGGAATGCTCGCGCCCACGAGGTGCTTGTCGGCGAGCGCGCGGACCGTCACGTCTTGGCGGATCCAGTTCCGGCGGTCCTGCACCCCGCTGCCCCAGACCGCGGCGCCCGACTTGGCGCTCGAGAGCTGCTCGCGCCAGCGGGTGCCGTCGAAGTGGTCGAGCACCGTCGCGCGCCAGTACATCGGAGTCCGCGGTGCACGGATGCTCAGAACCGTCGTGGTCTTCTTCGGAAACCGCACGCCGCTGTAGTTCGCGTCCCAGACATAGCGGACGCTCACCGGCTTCTGGGGGCGGTTGTAGAAGTCCCAGTGCTGCCAGTCGAGAAACTCCGTCTTGGCAACTGCGGCGGAGCTCGACAGCGCGAACGCCCCGAAGACCACAAGCGCCCCGGCCCCGAGGGCGAGACGGCTCGGCCGCTCCGTCAGCCCGGCGAGCAGCAGGAGTGCGACTGCGAGGATGAACACGCCGCGGCCGAGCTCGTTGCCGCCGGCAAGGAGGGTTGCCGGCCAGCCCGCACCCACGAGGAACACGAGCACGGCGAGCACTGCCCGCCGCGCGGCGATGCAGAGCGCGACCGCAAGCGTGAAGCCGAAGATCGCGAACAGCAGGACCTCGTGCATGCGCACGTGCTGCTGCGGATCGAACGGGAGCCGGAAGTCGTAGAAGTCGAGGAAGCCGCGCTCGAAGCGGCCCGGCGCCGATGCGGCGTCCTCCGGCGCGACCGCGAAGGCGATGCAGGCGCCGAAGAACACCGACACAACGACGGCGGCCACACGCGCCCACCACGGTCGCACGAGCGCCGGCGCGATCGCCACCACGACCAGCGCAAACGGCCGCCCTCCGCCGGAGCGCGGGTCCTCGAAGCGCAGCCAGTCGACCGCGATGACGAGCGCCGCGGCGCCGGAGAGCACGGCCGTCCTAAGCACGCGCGACCTCCGCGACCAGCGGCCCTTCGAGCACCGCTGCCAGGTCGTCGCCGGCGCGAACGGTCGCGACCGGAATGCCGGCGGCGTGCAGCCGCAGCAGCAGCGGCTCCGGCCGCCGCAACGCGCCGTTGAAGCTCGCCGCGTCGATGTACACCAGAGACACCTTCCGGTGGGCAACCGCGCGCTGGACGAGGCGGTCGACGAGCGCCGGCTCGATCCGGGCGGTCACGACGGCAAGCTCGAGCGCGCGTGCCGCAGGCCCGTCCTGCTCTGCAAGCAGGCGCGCGACGGTCGAGCGGCCGGTCGCCTCGGCCGCCGCCAGCAGCTCGAGCGCCCGGCGCCAGTCGGCGGCAACCGAGTGCACCTGCTGGGCGTCGCGCCGGTTCGAGTTCACGACCAGCACCGCCCGACGGCTGCGCCGCACGTACGACTCCAGGATCGACCCGGCGGCGCGAACCTGTACGTCGAAGCTCCCGCCGACGACGGCGGTGGCGTCGGCGTCGAGCAGCACCGCGATCTCATCGCGTGGCGCGTCTTCCAGCTCCTTCACCATCAGCTGACCGCGTCTCGCGGTCGAGCGCCAGTGCACACGCCGCAGCGACTCGCCCTGTTCGTACTCCCGTACGCCGTGGAGCTCGAAACCGCTGTGCCGCCGGATCAGCAACCGGCGGCCGTCGTGTGAGTGCGCCCCGGTCTCCGAGAAGAGACGCCCGAGTCGAACGAGGCGCGGGTAGACGAGCAGCGCCCCTGGTGCTGGCAACGGCACGGCGACGCGCTCGAGCCCGAACGGATCGGCGATCTCGAGGCGGATGGCTTCGAACGCGTAGCGCCCGCGCGGCAGCCGCTCGAGGACATAGCGCACGCTCAGACGGCGGCCGTGACGGCGCAGCTGCTGGCGTTGTTCGCCGAGTCTCCCGACCCGTTCCACGAGCGTCGCCGCCGCGGGCGCGACGCGCGCGGATGCTTCGAGCTCGACGACGACGGGCACGTCCTCCCCCTCGAAGTGCTCCGAGTCGCCCCAGCCCCGCCGCACCTGAAACGGCCGGTTGGCGAGCCGGACCCAGAGCCAGGCCAGCGCGACGACGAGCAGCAGCCCCGTTGCAACCGGATAGAGGGGCTTCGAGCCGAACGCCCACGCCGCGAGGTACACGCCGAGGCCGAGCCCGAGCACCCCGCGCCCGCGCCGGGTCAGCATCTAGACCGGAACGGGAGTCTTCTCGAGCGTCTCCTGCACGATCTGCTCTCCCGTCAGACCGCTGGAGCGCGCTTCTGGCGCCAGGATCAGGCGATGGGCAAGGACTGCGACCGCGACCGCCTTGACGTCGTCGGGCTCGAGGAAGGTGCGTCCGGCGGCGAGCGCACGCGCTTTCGCGACCCGCAGCAGCGCAATGCCGGCCCGCGGGCTCGCGCCGAGGTAGAGCCGCGAGTCGCCGCGCGTGGTGCGCAGCAGCGCGACGACGTAGCGGTTCAGACTTTCCTCGACGTAGATCGACCTGGCCTCGTCCGAGAGCGCGATCGCGTCCGACGCGCTGGCGACCGGCTCGAGCGCGTCGAGCGGCGGGTCCGCCGTCTGCTCGGTGAGCATCTGCGCCTCCTGCGCGAGCGGCGGATAGCCGATCGAGATCCGCATCGTGAAGCGGTCGAGCTGCGCCTCCGGCAGCGGGTACGTCCCCTCGTACTCGATCGGGTTCTGGGTCGCCATGACCATGAACGGCCGCGCCAGCTCGTACGAAACCCCGTCCACCGTCACCTGCTGTTCCTGCATGCACTCGAGCAGCGCCGCCTGCGTCTTGGGCGATGCGCGGTTGATCTCGTCGACAAGCAGGAGGTTGGCGAACACGGGGCCCGGCTTGAACTCGAACTCGTTCGAGCGCTGATCGAAGACATTGACGCCGGTGACGTCGGACGGCAGCAGGTCGGGCGTGAACTGCATCCGCGAGAAAGAGACGTCGAGCGAGCGTGCGAGCGCCTTGGCGAGCATCGTCTTCCCGACCCCTGGAAAGTCCTCCAGGATCACATGCCCATCGCTGATCAGGCAGAGGACAAACAGGCGCAGCGTCTCGTCGGGTGCATGCACGACGCGGGCGAGGTTGTCGACGAGCAGGCGGACGGTCTCCGCGGCCTCGGCGTTCGCCTCGACGTGTTCAGGTTCGCTCACGCAACAGCTCCTCGGCCGTATCTACGATCGTCGCCGCGATTCGGTCTTTCGAGGCCTTGCCGACGCGCCGCTCGCCTGAGGCCGTGACCAGCACGACCTCATTGTCCTCCGAGTCGAACCCGATGTCGTCGCGGGCCACGTCGTTGTAGACGACGAGATCGACCCGTTTGCGGTTGAGTTTCTCGCGCGCGCGCGCGAGGCCGTCCGGCCCGGTCTCCGCAGCGAAGCCGACGAGCACCTGCCGCTCGCTCCGCCGCTCGCCCAACGACTGGAGCACGTCCGCGGTCGGCTCGAGCTCGAGCCGCCACGTCCGGTCGCCTTTCGGCCGCTTCTCGGTGACCTGCTCGGCTGGACGGTAGTCGGCGACGGCGGCGGCCATCAGGACCAGATCGGCCTCGCGCCGTGCGAGCGCCTCCTCGAGCATCGCGTCGGCGGTCGGCGTGTTCACGACCTCGACGCCGGCCGGTGGCGAGACGGTCAGGTTCGCGGCCAGGAGCGTCACCTCGGCGCCGCGCTTGCGGCTGTTCTCCGCGAGTGCCACGCCCATCCGGCCGGACGAGCGGTTGCCGAGGAAGCGGACGGCGTCGAGCGGCTCGCGCGTCCCGCCGGCGCTCACGAGCACCTGCCGACCGACCAGCGAGTCGCTCTCGCCAAGCAGCTCGCGGCAGCGCGCGTAGATCTCTCCCGGCTCGGCCATGCGGCCCACGCCCCACTCGCCCTCGGCGGCGTCGCCCTCGTCCGGTCCGACGATCTGTGCGCCGCGGCCTCGCACGATCTCGACATTCGCCTGCGTCGCAGCGTGCTCCCACATCCGCGGGTTCATCGCAGGCGCGAGCACGAGCGGCCCGCGATGTGCCAGCGCCGCCTCGCCGACGATGTTGTCGGCTTCGCCGTGCGCGAGCTTCGCCAGCGTGTTCGCCGTCAGCGGTGCGACGACCAGCAGGTCGGCACGGGTCAGGTGGAGGTAGAGGTCCTCGGCCGGTGAGCGGCGGGCGAGCGCGAAGAACGTCTCTGCGCGGACGAAGCGCTCGGCACCACGCGTGACGAGCGGCACGACGTCGTGTCCGCCCCTGACGAGCAGCCGCACGAGCTCGCACGCCTTGTAGGCGGCGATACCCCCTGTGACACCCACGAGCACGCGGGCCATGCCCGCATTGTGCCCTTACTTCGAGTACTTGTACTTGAGCTTGCCCTCGGAGACTTCCTCGAGGGCCATCGTCAAGTAGTTCTTCGAGCGGGACTCGACGAGCGGCGGCGGCGCCTGTTCGAAGCCGATGCCTTCACCGAGCTGGTGGTGGTAGTCGTTGATCTGGCGAGCCCGCTTGGCGGCGACGATGACCAGCGCATAGCGCGAGTCGACGTTGTCCAGGAGCTCATCGATGCGTGGATGGATCATGGGCGGCTCATGGTACCTGCCGTCTGCAACTCCCTCTGGACGATGCCCTGGAGCTCGTCCGCTGCGCGGTCGACGTCGTCGTTGACGATCAGGTAGTCGAAGCGGTCGCGCAGCTCGCGCTGCTTGCGCGCGAGGTCGAGGCGCTCCTGGATCTCGCCGGAGCTCTCCGTCGCGCGCTCGCGGAGGCGCCGCTCGAGCTCCTCGAACGTGGGCGCGTCGACGAAGATCGTGACGGCGCCCGGAATCGTCTCCTTGACGCGAATCGCTCCGTCGGTCTCGAGGTCGAGGAGCGGCACCTTGCCGTTCGCCTGGATGCGGTCGATCTCGGAGCGCAGCGTCCCGGAGCGCGCGCCCCACGGCAGGTCGACGTACTCGAGGAACTCGTCCTCGCGGACGCGATGCTCGAACACCGCTTCGCTGACGAAGTAGTACTCACGCCCTTCTTGCTCCGACGGGCGCCGCTCTCGCGTCGTTGCCGACACCGCCAGCTCGAACACGTCGGGCATGCGCTGCAGCAGGATCTTCTCGAGCGTTCCCTTGCCGGCACCCGACGTGCCGGTGACCACTACGACCAGCGGGCTACCTGTTGAAGAGGCCAATCAGCTCGGAGCGCTGGCGGTCGGAGAGCCCTCCCACCGTCTTCGACTGGCTGATGCGGCACATGTTGAGGAACCGCGACGCCTTCACCCGCCCGAACTTCGGCACCGCCATCAACATGTCGAAGACCTTCGCAGTCGACACGTACTCGGGAGGGTTGCTCAGGATCTGCTCGATCTGAACGCGCCCGTCCTTCAGGTCCTTCTTCAACTTGGCCCGGCGCACACGGATGTCGTTCGCGCGCTTGAGTGCCTCCATGCGTTGGTCAAGCGAGCGGACAGGTGCCTCGGCCTGGATCTTGGGGGACACCATGAGCGCCGGAGTCTAACAACCGTCGCACGCGGGTCAAGCGCCTAGGTTTATGGTTCTGAGCAGGTCTTTTCAGACCTACGTTGCCCTTAGCGACAACGCGTCCTCATGGGCTGCTGCGTATGCATCTTCGTATGCATTCCATCCACGCTCGCGAGCCGCGGCGTGCAGCTCCATGCGGATGCGCGCAGGCGCGTCCGGGTCGGCGAACAGCGTCGTCCCGACGGCGACGTGGCGCGCACCCGCTGCAACGAGCTCGAGCGCGTCGAGCCCGCTCCGGACACCGCCCATGCCGATGATCGGGAGTGCCGTGGCGGCGTAGCACGACGCGACCGCGGCGAGCGCGATCGGCTTCAGCGCCGGACCGGACAGGCCGCCCTGACCAGGGCCGAGCACGGGCCGAAGCGTGCGCTCGTCCAGCTTCAGACCGCGGATCGTGTTCACGAGCGACAGGCCGTCCGCGCCGGCGGCCTGCGCCGCTCTCGCGACCTCCGCGATGTCCGGCACGGCAGGCGACAGCTTCGCCCACAGCGGCTTGCGGGTCGCAAGCCGCGCAGCCGCGACGATCTGCGACGCGTTCTCGGCCGGAGCCTCGACGTTCGGGCACGAGACGTTGAGCTCGATCGCGCTCACGCTCGCGTAGTCGTCGAGCCGCGACGAGATCTCCGAATAGTCGTTCGTCTCGAATCCGCCGACCGACACCCACAGCGGAACCCCGAGCAGCTCGAGCTGCGGCAGGTGCAGCGTCAGAAACCGGTCGATGCCGGGGTTCGCGAGCCCGATCGAGTTCAGCATCCCGACGTCCGTCTCGGCGATGCGCACAGGCGTGTTGCCGTCGCGCGGCAGCGGCGTGACCGTCTTGGTCACGAACGCGTCGAGCGCACGGGCGACGTCCGGCGCCGCGAGCGCGTCGAGACAGCCGGAGCCGTTAAGCAGCACGGAGCACCGGCCCTTCGACGCAGAGCCGCTTCAGCCGGCCGTCGACCTCGACCGCGCACCCGTAGCAGGCGCCGTACCCGCAGGCCATGGGCGCCTCCCAGGCCAGCTGGGCAGCGGGCGCGAGCGCCTGCACAGCCGCCAGCATCGGCTCCGGTCCGCACGCAAGGACGTCGAGACCCGGCGGGATCAGCTCGGTGACGAGTGTCGGCTCGACGCAGACCTCCGCATTGGGAAGGAGCGCCGCCGCCTCCGCATGCCAGTCGGAGCGGAAGCCCACGAC
>DATFTK010000066.1:0-2909 GCA_035262005.1 Gaiellaceae bacterium
GTCCGGCCCCATTCGCCCGCGGACGCCGTGGCAACGATCGAGCGGGACGAGCGGCTCAGGCCAGTCCGCGCACGGCCGGTAGAGCTCGGCGCGCGTCTGCCGCCGCAGATGCAGGAGGTGCTCGAAGCCGGCATTTGTCACGAACGCGGTGCGCGCACCCTTGCGCTCGAGCAGCGCGTTCGTGGCAACGGTCGTGCCGTGCGCGAACCGCTCGACGGTCACGGCGCCGGCCGCGTGCGCGGCGTCGAGCACGGACTCCTCCTGGCGCGGGGCGGTGAGCACCTTGGCGGTCGAGACGCGGCCGCCGTCCTCGAGCAGGACGGCGTCGGTGAACGTCCCGCCGACATCGACGCCGAGGATCGCCATTCAGGAAGACTCTGACACTGTGGCAATCCGCGGGCTCCTGTTCGACTTCGACGGTCTCCTGATCGACACCGAGACGCCGGCGCGGCTCGCGTACGAGGAGTTGTACCGCGAGCACGGGCACGAGCTGCCGCTGGACAAGTGGGCGACGCTCGTCGGCACGATCGGCGCCGAGTGGGATCCGAACGAGCACCTCGAGGAGCTCGTCGGCCGGCCGCTCGACCAGGTCGCGCTTGCCGAGCGGCGGCGCGCACGCGAGTTCGAGCTCTGCGACCTCGAGGACCTGCGTCCAGGCATCGCCGAGTATCTCGGCGAGGCCGAGCGGCTGGGCCTGAAGACGGCGATCGTCTCGAGCGGCAACACCGACTGGATCGAACGGCACCTGCGCCGGCTCGACCGGCAGCACGGGTGGGATGCGATCGTCGCCGCGAACGGCGACGCCGAGCGCGCGAAGCCGAGCCCCGACCTCTACGAGGAGGCGCTCTCGCTCGTCGGCCTGCGCCCGCCGGAGGCGATCGCCTTCGAGGACTCCGTCAACGGAATCCACGCGGCAAAAGCCGCCGGCGTCTTCGTCGTCGCCGTCCCGAACCCGATCACCGAGACGTTTGCGCTCGACGAGGCGGACCTGCTGCTCGGGTCGCTCGAGGAGCTTTCGCTCGACGATCTGCTCGCCCGCGTGCGACGCTGACGTCAGGTGGAGGTTCCCGACGTTCAGTACGCGCGCAGCGGGGACGTTGCGATCGCATACCAGGTGGTCGGCGACGGCCCGGTCGACATCGTCTGGTTCCGCGGCATGGCGGGCGATCTTCTGTCGAGCTGGGATCAGCCTCGGCTCATACGACACAGCGTCGACTTGAGCGAGCACGCGCGGGTGCTGATGTTCGACAAGCGCGGCACCGGACTGTCGGACCGGGTGCGCGAAGCACCGACGCTCGAGACAAGGATGGACGACGTGCGCGCCGTGCTGGACGCGGCGGAATCGGAGCGCGCTGTGCTGTGGACCGCGCACGAAGGGTCGCGAACGGCACTGCTGTTCGCAGCGACCTACCCGGAGCGGACCGCCGGCCTCGTCCTGCTCGAGCCGTCCGTCCGTGGAACCGGCAACGGCGAGTATCCGTGGGCCCCGAGCGACGACGAGTGGCGCACACGCCTCAGGTCCGTGCGTGAGGGCTGGGGACAGCGCGAGTTCTTCGGCGGGTTGCTTCGGGAGTGGGCGCCCGAGCTCGCCGACGACAACGCATTCGAGAACTGGTTCATCGCGCACATGCGCCGAAGCCTCAGTCCCGGAGCGGCGCTCGCGTTTTTCCGCACCATGAAGGACGCAGACGTCAGCGACATCCTCCCGTCAGTCGGCGTGCCGACGCTCATCCTCTGCAAGCCGCAAGCACGCGCCGAAGCCGATTACGTCGCCGAGCGCATCGCTGTGAGCGAGGTCGTCGAGCTCGCCGGGCTCCGCGGCTACTTCACGTGGGTCGACGACGACGTGCACGACCAGACGATGCGCGAGACGAACCGGTTTCTGACGCACATCGGCACACCGAGGCAGCCGGACCGGATCCTCGCAACTGTTCTGTTCACCGACATCGTCGGCTCGACGGAACGCGCGGCAGAGCTTGGCGACACCGCGTGGCGCGCGCTACTCGAGCAGCATCACGCGCTCGTTCGTCGACGGTTGGGAGAGTTCGACGGCGTCGAGGTGGACACTGCAGGCGACGGGTTCTTCGCCGCGTTCGACGGTCCGCGACGAGCGATCGAGTGCGCGCGGGCGCTGACGCACGATGTACGCACGCTCGAGCTCGAGATCCGGGTCGGCCTGCACACGGGCGAGTGCGAGCTGATGGGATCGAAGCCCACCGGCATCGCCGTTCCGATCGGCGCGCGCGTCGCAGCGCAAGCGCAAGGCGGCGAGGTCCTTGTCTCCAGCACGGTCAAGGATCTGGTCGCCGGCTCCGAGATCACGTTCGAGGACCGCGGCGTGCACGACCTCAAAGGCGTCGGCGAGTGGCGACTCTTCGCCGTCGGCGAATGAGCAGTCGAAGGTGGCAGCGACCGTTGACTGCTGGTACGGTGGTCGGCGATCAGAGCGAGTTCGGTTTGCGTTTTCCGACGCCTTCCTCACCCGTTCGTGACGTGCGAGGGAGGTGTTTTTTCATGGCAGACGGAACCGTCAAGTGGTTCAACGACAGCAAGGGTTACGGCTTCATCACTCCCGATGAGGGCTCGAAGGACCTGTTCGTGCACCACAGCAACATCGCGGGCGAGGGCTTCAAGTCGCTCGCCGAGGGCGCGAGGGTCTCGTTCGAGCAGCGCGAGGGCGCAAAGGGCCCTGAGGCGACGAATGTGACTCCCGTCGCGTAGCCAATGCAGTCGGCCGCGGCCGTGGTGGCCGCGGCCGCAACTCGAGGAACTGGAGGGGGATGGGCGAAGCAGACGAGAAGATCGAGTTCGAAGGGGAGGTCATGGAAGCCCTTCGCGGCCGGATGTTCCGAATTCAGCTCGATAACGGCCACGAGGCCCTCGGCTACCTGGGCGGAAGGATGAAGAGG
>DATFTK010000067.1:0-5436 GCA_035262005.1 Gaiellaceae bacterium
AGGCCGAGGAAGTCCATCTTCAGCAGGCCGAGCGCCTCGACGTCGCCGCCGTGGAACTGCGTGACGACCTCCTGGTCCTGTCCCTTCTGCTGCAGCGGGACGTAGTCCGTGAGCGGGCGGTCGGCGATGACGACGCCGGCGGCGTGGATCGAGTCGGCGCGGACGAGCCCCTCGAGCGGCTTGGCGAGATCGACGATCTCGCGCGCGACGGGGTCGGCGTCGTACTGCGCCTTCAGCTCCTGGCCGGGCTTGAGGCAGGCGTCGAGCGTCTGGCCTGGGCCTTCGGGGATCGCCTTCGCGATCTTGTCGACGACGCCGTAGGGGATCTCGAGCACGCGGCCTGCGTCGCGGACGGCGGCGCGTGCGGCCATGGTCGAGAAGGTGATGATCTGCGCGACGCGGTCGCGGCCGTACTTCTCGGCGACATAGTTGATGACGCGGTCGCGTCCGTCGACGGCGAAGTCGATGTCCATGTCCGGCATCGACTTGCGGCCGGGGTTGAGGAAGCGCTCGAAGAGCAGGTCGTACTTGATCGGGTCGATGTCGGTGATCTCGAGGCAGTAGGCGACGAGCGAGCCGGCGGACGAGCCGCGGCCCGGGCCGACTGAGATGCCGTTCTTCTTGGCGAACGCGATGAAGTCCCAGACGATCAGGAAGTAGTCGGTGAAGCCGAGCTCGCGGATCGTCTTCAACTCGAACTTGAGCCGCTCGTTCAGCTCGGGCGTCGCGCGTTCGTAGCGCTTTTGCAGGCCTTTTTCCGTCAGCTCGACGAGGTACTCGAAGGCGTCACGGGCCTCCGGCGTCGGGTACTTCGGCAGCAGCAGGCGGCCGAGGTCGATCGTGACGTTGCAGCGCTCGGCGATCTCGAGCGTGCGGCGGAGTGCGTGGTCGTAGCCGGGGAAGTCCTGCGCCATCTCCTGCGGCGACTTGAAGTAGAAGTGCTCGGATTCGAAGCGCCAGCGCTGCGGGTTCTTGAGCGAGTCGCCGGACTGGATGCAGAGCAGCGCCTCGTGTGCGCGCGCGTCTTCGTGCATGAGGTAGTGGACGTCGCCGGTCGCGACGAGCCCGAGCCCGGTGCCTTCGGCGAGCTTCGCGAGCTGCGGGTTGATCCGCTGCTGGGGCTCGAGGTGCGCGTTCTGGATCTCGACGTAGGTGTTGTCCTTGCCGAAGATCTGGACGAGCCGGTCCAGGTCAGCAGCAGCGTCGGCAGGCCGCTGCTCCTCGAGCGCCTTGCAGACACGCCCGGAGAGGCAGCCGGAGAGGGCGATCAGCCCTTGCGAGTGGCTCTGCAGCAGCTCCCAGTCGACGCGCGGCTTGTAGTAGTAGCCCTCGAGGTAGGCCGTCGAGGAGAGCTTGATCAGGTTCGAGTAGCCGGTGTCGTCGGCGGCGAGGAGCGTCAGGTGCGCGTTGCCCTTGGTCTGCACGCGCCGGTCGTCGGCGATGTAGACCTCGCAGCCGAGCAGCGGTTTGACCCCCTGCTTCTGGGTCTCGCGGTAGAGCTCGATCGCGCCGGCCATGGAGCCGTGGTCCGTGAGCCCGACCGCCGGCATCTCGAACTCAGCAGCGCGGGCCGCAAGGGCCGGGATCCGGCAGGCCCCGTCGAGGATCGAGTACTCGGAGTGGACGTGAAGGTGGACGAACGGCGCTTCTGGCACGGGACGCCCATCCTAGACCTGGCTCAGGACCGCACTACACGTCCTCGAACGCCGGCCTGTCGCGGCGGAGGTCGGCCGTTCCGAGGTAGGTCAGTCAGGCAGCGCAGCTACGTGCGCTGAGCGCCGGGTGTGGTGGTCTCCGTCGCTGCTTCGCCGGAGTCCTCATCCACGGACGTTGCGCCACGCGGTTCGATCTCGTCGCCCGCGTCATGCTCCGGCGAATCTTGCTGCGGCTCGCCGGGCTCGCCACGCTGAAGCCGCGTCGCCGCCGCGTTCGTCAGATCTACGAGGCCGGCGGCCATACGCCGGATGTCCTCGAGGAGCTCATGACGCTCTTTCCACACCGCCTCGGTGTCGGTCTGGATCTCGCTTCGGCGCTTCTCGGCCTGCTCCCGCAGCGCCGCGAGCTCCTCCTTCGACCGCCGCATGCGCTCGTCTGCCTCCGACTGCGTGCGGGTGAGGATGTTCTCGGCCTCCTGTTTCGCACCCGCAACCAGTCCGTCCGCGTCAGACTTCGCCTTCGCGGTCGTATCGGCCGCGTCGGACTTCGCCTTGGCGACGGTGTCGTCCGCCTCCTTCTTCGCGTTCGCGGAGTACGCGTCCGCCTCGGCCTTCACGCGGTCGGCTTCGGCACTCGTCTGGACGGTCAGTTCCGCCGCCTCCGCCTTCGCTCGCCCGGTGGTTTCCTCCGCTTCGCGCTGCGCGCTCGCCGTGATCTCCTCGGCAGCCTCCCGCGCCGCCTGCAGAAGCCCCTGAACCTTGCCCTCCGCCTGCTCCAGGGCATGCCTGACTGCCGCAGGCGGGGAGCCCCGCACCTTCAGCTCGGCGATGACGCGATTGACGCGCTTGACGTACTTATCGACCGCGTCGCGGTCGTAGCCGCGGACGGAATGCGGAAAGTGGACGTCGAGGATCTCCTGCGGTACGTAGTACTGCAGTTCCCCCGAGCTCACCTTCACTCCCTCGTCCTTCTTGGACGACTCGTTGGCGGCCACGACCCGAGTATGCCAAGAGCGCCCGTTACGTGGCGAGCGCCGCCTTGATTGCGCGCTTCGCGAGCACCTGCGCCAGGTGGACGCGGTACTCGCCCGACGCATACGGATCGGACAAGGCGCCCGAGAGCGCCGCCGGCAGCTCGTCCACCACCGCCTCGATCGTCGGTTCGTCCCCCGGCGAAAGCGCGATCAGCACAGGCGATCCGGTCACGCCGCCGACGACGATCCGCGCCTCGTCCGGGCGCACGACGCAGGCGACGCCGACGACCGCATAGCCCGAGGCTGGATGGCGATGCTTCACGTAAGCGGCCTTCTGGGTCGCCGGGACGCGCACCGCGGTCACGAGCTCGCCCTGCGCCAGCTCCGTCGTGAAGACACCGGTGAAGAAGCTGTCGGCCGCGATCTCGAGCTCGCCGTTCGGGCCTCGCACGACCACCGTCGCACCCAGCGCCGACACGACCGTCGGATAGTCCGCGCCCGGATCCGCATGCGCGAGGCTGCCGCCGATCGTGCCCCGGTTTCGCACTTGGCGGTCGCCGATGCCCTCGGCCGTCGTCGCGAGGACCGGGCACCGCTCGCGCACGAGCTCCGACGCGGCCACCGAGGCGTGCGTCGCCAGGGCGCCGATGCGCACGCCGTCGCCGTCGACCTCGATCGCATCGAGCCCTGGCAACCGTCCGATGTCCACGATCACCGACGGCTCCGCGAGCCGGAGCTTCATCAGCGGCAGCAGGGAATGGCCGCCCGCCAGCACGCGCGTGTCGCCGTTCGCAGCGAGCAGCCCGATCGCCTCGTCGACGCTCGCCGGCCGCATGTACTCAAACGCTGCTGGACGTTGCGGATACATGGCGTCCTCCTTCCATCGCGCGCCACACACGTTCCGGCGTCAGCGGCATGTCGAGGTGCGTGATCCCGAGCGGCGCGAGTGCGTCGACAACCGCGTTCACGACCGCAGGCGTCGACGCGATCGTCCCGGTCTCGCCGGCCCCCTTGACGCCGAGCGGGTTCAGATCCGTCGGCGTCTCAGTCCGGTCGACCTCGAGCTTCGGCAGGAACTCGGCCTTCGGGACGGCGTACTCCATCATGCTCGACGTCAGCAGCTGCCCGTCCTCGTTGTACGCCGCTCCCTCCCACAAGGCCTGCGCGATCCCCTGCGTGATCCCGCCCTGCACCTGGCCGTCGACGATCATCGGGTTGATCACCTTGCCGACGTCGTCGACCGCGACGTAGCGCTCGAGCTTCACCTCCCCCGTCTCGGCATCCACCTCGACGATCGCAACGTGCGTCCCGAAGGGGAACGTGCAGTTGGGGGGGTCGTAGTAGTAGGTGTCGTCGAGGTACGGCTCCGTGCCCTCGGGCAGGTCGTAGCCCAAGGCCGCGGCGCCGGCGATCTCCTGGATCGTCTTCGCGCGGTCGGGCGCACCCTTGACGGCAAAGCCCGCGCCCGGCCACTCGAGATCGTCCTCGGCCGCCTCGAGCATGTGCGCCGCGACGCGCCGCGCCTTCTGCTTGATCCGCTGCAGCGCGTGGTAGACGGCCACCGCGCCGACCGCGGCGCTGCGGCTCGCGTACGTGCCGTAGCCGAACGGCGTCCCCTGCGTGTCGCCGAACAGCACGGTGACATCCTCGGGCGCAACGCCGAGCTCCTCCGCGACCACCTGCGTGACGGTCGTCTCGTGACCCTGGCCCTGGTTCATCAAGCCGGTCGTGACGACGACCTTTCCCGTCAAATGCACTCGAACGTTCGCGCTCTCCCACATCGCCGCGCCCCAGCCCTCGCCGGTCGCGCCGATCCAGGCCGAGGGGCCGCGCCGCAAATCTCGACGTAGGTGGAGAAGCCGATCCCGAGGTAGCGACCCTCGGCGCGCGCGGCCTCCTGCTCGAGCCGGAAGTCGTCGTAGCCGACGATCTCGAGCGCCCGCTTCAACGCCTTGTCGTAGTCGCCGGTGTCGTACTTCAGCCCGCGGAGGATCCCCGGGTCGTACGGGAACGCGTCCGGCGGGATGAAGTTGCGCCGCCGCACCTCGACCGGGTCGAGGTCGAGTTCGCGCGCGACGAGATCGACCGCTCGCTCGACGACGTACGTCGCCTCCGGCCGGCCGGCGCCGCGGTAGGCGTCGACCATCCCCGTGTTCGTGTAGACGCCCAGCACCTGGCAGTGGATGTTCGGGATGCGGTAGGCGCCCGAGAGCATCCGCCCGTACAGCGTCGTCGGAATGCCCGGCGCGATCGTCGAGAGGACGCCGCCCAGGTTCGCGTGCGTCTTCGCGTCGAGCGCCGTGATCGTCCCGTCGCGCTTCGCGCCGACCCGCAGATACGTCACGTGGTCGCGGCCGTGCGTCGTCGCGACGTAGTTCTCGCGGCGGCTCTCGACCCACTTCACAGGCCGTCCGACCTTCTCGGCGAGCGCCGCCATCAGGACGTACTCGGGATAGAGGTAGATCTTCGTGCCGAACCCGCCGCCGATCCGCGGACTGATGCAGCGGAACGAAGTCCTTGCCGGTGTAGACCGCGATCACGCCTGGCGCCGCCTCGGCCTTCGCCGTGTCGACGCCCTTGATGCGTGCATGCGCGTACGGCGAGCGCAGGATCGCGACGTGCGCCATCCCGGGCAGCCTCAGATCGTCGGATACCGATTGCGCTCACCGTCAACGGCATTCGGCACGAGGCGGAGGTCGAGCCGCGCACGCTGCTCGTGGACTACCTCCGCGACGAGCTCGGGCTCACGGGTACGAAGATCGGCTGCGACACGTCCGTCTGCGGGTCGTGCACGATCCATCTCGACG
>DATFTK010000068.1:0-13731 GCA_035262005.1 Gaiellaceae bacterium
CGGCCCGCCCGAGCCACCGTGCCGCCGTCAGCGCCGCGCCGTCGGTGACGCGAACGTACTGCTCGCAGAGACAGAGGCGCGAACCGGGCTCCTCCGCGTCGCCCGCCACGACCGATGTCTCCTGCACCGTCTCCGCCATCAGACCCGTTCTACCTGCTCGACGCTGGCAAGCACCAGTTCGAGCACCGTGTCGATGGCCGAGCGCATGTCTGTATTCGTGATCACCGGAACGCGATGCCGGCGCGCGCGGCGCACGATCTGCTCCTGGACACGCCTGATGTCGTCGAGATGGTCGATGTACTTCTGGTGCGGGCGGAGGCCGTCGAGGGCGGCGTCGCGAACCGTGAAGTGCGTGTAGTGCTCCTCCTCGTCCTCGATGGCCAGCACGCACTGCACGACGAGCGCTCCTTGGATGCGCGGCAGCATGCCTGGCACCAGGTGCACGCCCTCGAGCACCATCGACCACCCTTCCTCGAGCGCTCGGTCGATTGATGCACGGACTCCGACGAGGACGTTGCGCGTCTGCTCGAGGAAGCCGGCGATCACCGGATCCTCGGCTTGCTCCGGCTCGCGCAACCCGGCCGCGGCCTCGAAGGACGAGTAGTGGATGGACGGCATGAACTCCTTGGAGAAGAACGCGCGCATCGTCTGCCGGACGAAGTCCGTCGAGGTGACCCGCGTGATGCCGAGGCGATAGGCGGCCTCGGTCGCGACCGTGGACTTCCCAGTGCCAGTCGCGCCGCCGACCAGGACGATGACGGGCAGGTCGAGCTCCTGGAGCTCGCGGAGGCGCCGTAAGCGGTCGACGGCCCGCGATCCCTCCTGCCCGCCGAGCACCTCGACGGCCAGCTCTTCGAAACGATCGAGCTCCACGCTCTCCTCGCTCCGATCCGCCAAATCCTGCTCGATTCGCTTCGCGAGCTCGTATGCGCGGCCGATCGGGATCCCGACCGCGACGAGCGCGCGCGCCATCAGCCCCTTGGAGTACGGCTGGTCCGGCGTCCCGAGGGGCAGCGGCTCGGCATGGCGGGGATGGCTCATACGGGCGCCCGCTCAGGGACCAGCCCGAGCACCGCTTCGTCGAGGCCGGGGCAGAGCACCTCGTTCTCGGCGAAGACGAGCTCCAAGCCGCGCGAGAGCGCGGCCTCGGCGACGAGGTCGATCGCCGCTGCCTTGAGCTCCACGAGATAGACGTCCGCGTCGGCGCGCGTGAGGTCCTCGCTCAGTAGCGGACGGTTCGCGAGGTTGCTCGAGACGCTCACGACGTCTGCTTCGAGCCCCGCGGTCACAGCAGGCCCGGTCGTGAACACCGCTACGCGTCGCCCGTCGAGGGGCGCCATGGGCCGCAGCCTCAGATCGGCCGTCAAGACCGGCACGTCCTTCAGCTCGCGAATCGCGTCCACGTCACCACCCCCGACCAGAACCACCAGGTCCGACACGAGCACCCGGTACGGGTTCAAGTAGCTCATTGGGTCCTGTCCGGTGCCTGACACCAGGATGCGCGCATCCGTCTGTACCGGTGGGATCGCGGCGCCGCTGCCGTCGAAAACGACGACGTCCGGGTTGCGCTCGGCCGCGAGAGCCGCGCCCGCGACGACGTTCGACGTGGTCACAGCGCCAGCAAGCCCGCCGCCGGCGCGCCGGCAGCCGACGGTGACGACCCCGGTCAGCGCTGCGGTCTCGAGGTAGTCGGACGCCGCGTGGTGCCCGGCACGCGACCGGTCGAGCAGGGACGGCAGTGTCGGCTGCACGACCGCGAGCTCGGGCTCCGCGGGCCCCCCGCGCCCCATCGAGACGACGACGACGTCCCGGTCGCGTCCCAGCAACCTGGCGACGTGACCCGTGACCGCCGTCTTCCCCACCCGCTTGCCCGTGCCGATGACGGCGAGCGACGGCAGCGGGAACGGCTCGTACCTCGGCGGCTCGAAGCTGAAGTCGGCCCCCTCGTAGCGCAGCCCCGCCGCGAGCGCGCGGCTCGCGAGCAAAAGGCGCTCCTGCGGGCCGAGGACGGGCTCGTCCGAGAGGTCGACGACCACCTCGGCCTCGGCAAACCCGCGCTCGAGCTCGTCGAGGCGGGGCACGCCGTAGTCGTCGCCGCCGCGGAGCTTCTCCGTCCCACCCGCGAGCCACGCACCGATCACGGCGTACGGCAGCCCGGCAATCGCGTCGCGCACGACCGGCGCATAGTGCTCCCCGTCGATGACGACGATCGCCCGCGTCATCGCCGCGACGTCACCTCACCCTCGATCCGCGCCGTGTACTTCTCGAACTCGAGCGTGTCCGTCGCGAACTGGATGATCTTCTCCTGCCCATGGAACGGGTACTTGCGCCACACGTCCACGTGCGCCCCTGAGAACTCGATCACGTTGTAACAGGGACGTGTGTTGCCGCGAAGCCGCAGGGACGAGACGGTGCCGGCGTTGACGATGAAGAGGTCCTCGAGCCGCCACGCGTACGGCACGTGCTTGTGTCCGGAAAGGACTAGGTTGACGCCTGCACGCTGCAGGCACTCGATCGTGTCGCCCGCGTCGTAGATGACGTTCCGCTCACGCCCGGTGCCTGGCACCGGCAGCAGGTGGTGGTGGCAGACGAAGATGCGCAGGTCCGCCGGCGGAG
The DNA here is from genome assembly GCA_035262005.1 of Gaiellaceae bacterium. Taxonomy (GTDB): domain Bacteria; phylum Actinomycetota; class Thermoleophilia; order Gaiellales; family Gaiellaceae; genus 3-1-20CM-4-69-9. Next base: position 2,617 of record DATFTK010000068.1, read on the forward strand.
CAAAGCTCTCCTCGATCCACGGGTAGCGGCCACGGCCGATCTGGCCGTGGTCGAGATCCGGCTCGGTGGAGTCGACGGCGACGACGGTGACTCCTCCGACGCGTGCGACGGAGTTTCGGTCGCCGAACAGCTCCTCGAAGTGGATGTACCCGACGTTTCGGGAGTCGTGGTTCCCGGGGATGACCACGAGTGTCTGGCACTCGATCCGATCGAGGTAGTCCTTCGCGAGCGCGTACTCCTCCTTGAAGCCGAACGTCGTCAGATCGCCCGAGCAGATGACGATGTCGGGCTCGAGATCGTTGACCTCTGTGATCGCGCGCTCGAGCAGGTTCGGCAGGAAGAACTGCGTCCCGCAGTGGAGATCGCTGAGCTGGACGATCGTGAACGTCCCGTTCCGCGCGGCCATCACGCGCAGTTTAGGGCGTCCGGACCCACTGCTACCCTGAGTCGAGGTGACACTGGAAACGCCGGATTTCCAGGCATATCGTGGCCAGGAACCACCGCGCTTCGCCAACCGGGCTGAGCTCGAGTGCGCAAAGGTCCTGGACTACTACGGCGTGCCCTGGCAGTACGAGCCGACGACGTTCGTGCTGGAGGAAGACGAGGACGGCCGCGTCGTCGAGGCCTTCAAGCCCGACTTCTACCTGCCCGAGCAGGACCTGTACGTCGAGGTCACGGTGATGAAGCAGTCCCTCGTCACGCGCAAGAACCGCAAACTGCGGAAGCTGCGCGAGCGCTATCCGGACGTCCGCGTCAAGCTGTTCTACAAGCGCGACATCGAGCGCCTGGCGGAGCGATACCGGCTCGAGCTCGCGTCGTAGGCCGCGGCCAACGCCTCGGCGACGTCTACCTCTCGCGGGAGGAGCTGCAGACACGCGTCCGTGAGCTCGGCCGCGAGCTCGGGCGCGACTACGACGGCCGGGAGCCGCTCCTCGTCGCACCGTTGAAGGCGAGCTTCGTGTTCGTCGCCGACCTCTCTCGCGCCCTCCGGATCCCGCACGGGCTCGACTTCCTCGAGCTCGCGAGCTACGCGGCCGGCGCCGACCAGGGCGGTCACGCCCGCATCCGGCTGCTCAAGGACCTCGACACCGAGATCGCCGGACGCCACATCGTGATCGTCGAGGACGTCGTCGACACAGGCCTGACGCTGAACTACCTCTGCAAGACACTCGCGCTCCGCGCGCCGGCGACGCTCGCCGCGGTCACGCTGCTCGACCGTCCGTACCGGCGGCTGGTCGAAGACCTCCCCGTCCGGTACGTCGGCTTCACCGTCCCCGACGAGCTCTTCGTCGGCTACGGCTTCGACCTGGACGAGCGCTACCGAAACCTCCCTGACCTCCACGTCCTGGAAAGTTAGGCCAGGCTAAACTTCAGGGTGGCATGATGGCCACCCGCGTCGAGACTCTCGAGCGCCCGCCCGGGGCGGGCGAGCACGCGCTGCGCGCCGGCCGCAGGTCGATCTGGCCGTTCCTCGGCCCGGCATTCATCGCGTGTGTCGCCTACATCGACCCGGGCAACTTCGCGACGAACATCGCCGGCGGTGCGAAGTTCGGCTTCACGCTCGTGTGGGTGATCGTCGCCTCGAACCTGATGGCGATGCTGATCCAGACGCTGTCCGCGAAGCTCGGGATCGCGACCGGCCGCAACCTGCCGGAGATCTGCCGCGAGCGCTTCTCCCGCCGCACCTCGATCGGCTTGTGGGTGCAAGCCGAGGTCATCGCGATGGCGACCGACCTGGCTGAGTTCCTCGGTGCAGCGCTCGGACTGCAGCTCTTGCTCGGGATCCAGCTCTTTCCCGCCGCCGTGCTCACCGGCGTGATCACGTTCCTGATCCTGGGGCTCCAGCGTTTCGGGTTCCGACCGCTGGAGGCGGTGATCGCGGCGTTCGTCGCCGTGATCGGGGTCTGCTACCTCGCCGAGCTCTGGCTTGCACATCCGCCGCTCGGCACGGTGGCGAAGCACGCAGTCGTCCCCCAGTTCCAGGGGAGCGAGTCCGTGCTCCTCGCCGTCGGGATCATCGGCGCGACCGTCATGCCGCACGTGATCTACCTCCACTCGGCACTGACACAGCACCGGATCGTTCCGCGCGACGACGACGAAGCGCGGACGCTCTACAAGTACACCCGGATCGACGTGCTGATCGCGATGGCGATCGCCGGGCTGATCAACATCTCGATGCTGGTCGTCGCCGCAACCGTCTTCTTCGGAAGCGGCCTGACGAACATCGAGTCGCTCGAAAATGCGCACCGCACGCTCGAGCCGATCCTGGGCGGCGCGTCGAGCGTGCTGTTCGCGCTCGCGTTGACTGCGTCCGGCATCTCGAGCTCGACGGTCGGGACGCTGTCCGGCCAGGTCGTGATGCAGGGCTTCATCCGCCGGCGGATCCCGCTCTGGCTCCGGCGGCTCGTCACGATGCTGCCGGCGTTCATCGTGATCGGCCTCGGCGTCGACCCGTCGCGGACGCTCGTCCTCAGCCAGGTCGTGCTGTCGTTCGGCATCCCGTTCGCGCTGATCCCGCTCGTGATGTTCACGAGCCGGCGAGACGTCATGGGCGCGCTCGTCAACCGCCGCCTGACGGTCGCCGCGGCCTGGACGATCGCCGGGCTGATCTCCGCGCTCAACATCTTCCTGCTCGCGCAGACCTTCCACCTCGCCTGAGAGCGACCGGCCGCCCGGAGGCGGCCGGCGTCGTCTGGAGACGATCTGTCGGATTCGACGTGACCCGTCCTCGACTCCTGCCGAATACGACGTACACGATGTGAACGGGCGCGAGGCCGATCCGGTTACGGACTAGAGGTAGCCGAGCGGATCCACGGGAGTGCCGTTGATCCGGACCTCGAAATGGAGGTGCGGGCCGAAGCAGTGGCCGGTGCAGCCCACATAGCCGATCACCTGTCCCTGCGCCACCGATGCGCCCTGGGAGACGGCGTAGGACGACTGGTGCGCGTAGCAGGTCGCGAGGCCGCCGCCGTGATCGATGCACGTGTAGTTCCCGTAGCCGCTGACCCAACCGGCGAGGACGACGGTTCCGGCCGCGGCAGCGTGGATCGGCGTGCCGTACGGGACCGCAATGTCGATCCCGGCGTGCAACCGGCCCCAGCGGTAGCCGAACGGGCTGACCACCGGCCCGCTGACCGGCCAGATGAGACCCGCCGAGGATGGCGTCGAGTCGGTCGCGCCCTGCGCGGCGGCGAGCCGGCCGCGGACCTGGGCGTCGGCTGCGGCCAGCGCCTGGGCCTCCGTCTGGAGCGTGTGCTCCTGCTTGCGTGTCAATTTCAGCGCTGTCTGCTGCCTGGCACGCCTGCCGCCTAGGCGGCTCTTGCTCGCCAGCAACTGGTCACGCGCGTCGCGTTGCTGCTGGGTGCGGACGGCGATCACCTGCGTCTCTGCATGCACGCGCGAACGCACGACCTTCGTCTGCGCACGCGTCTCGCGCATCGCGTTGCGTGCAACCGCGACCTTCGCCGCGATGTGCTTGTCCTGTTGCGCGATCGAGTCGAGGTAGTGAATGCGGTCGAGCGCGTCCTGGAACGAGTTGGATTCGATGATGACCTCGACCAGCGTCGGGTCGTGCGTCTCGTAGAGGTCGATCATCCGCAGGTTGAGCTGATGCAGTGCGTTCGCGTACGCGCGGCGCAGGAAGGTGAGCCGCTCCGTCTCGAACGAGTAGAGCGCGTTGAGCTTGCCGAGACGCCGCTGGTGCAGCGCGAGGTCCTGCTCGAGCACCGACAGACGCCTCGAGACGTCGCCCACGTGCGCTTCGAGCCTGCGGATGCTCGACGTCAGGTCGCCGATCTGCTGCTGCAGCCGCGACTCTTTTTGCCGAGCAGCCGACAGCTGCGCTTGCACCTGTCCGAGCGAATGGCCGCTGTCCCCGGCAGCCGGCGCCGCCAGGACGAGGCAGCCGACGGCCAGGATCGCGAGACGCCGCGCCATAGCGGAAGGTTCGGCGGGACGTCGGACGTCCCTGCCGCGGCCTAGCCGGCCGGATCCTCCCCGGCAGGCACCGTCGGCTCCTCGGGGAGCTCCACGATCTCCGTCGGCTGCACCTCGAGCCTGCGACGGCGGATCCGGTCGTGCGCGTGCGCGATCACTGCCTGCATCTCGGACTCCCGCTGACGCCACGCCTCGTCGAGCTCCGTGAGGCGTCGGCGCGCAACCGTTGTCGCCTGCTCGTCGTCACGGTACACCGCAACTCCGAGCTCGTAGACAAGTCGCCTCCGCACGGTCTCGAGACGTCGCAGCTCGCGGCGCAATGCGAGCAGGCGCGTCGTCGCGCGGCCGCGCGTGGCGAACGAGTCGGCGGCAACCCCCGCCCGGTCGCGGAAGACGCCGGTTTCGACGCTGACGAGCAACAGGAGCAGACCGACACCGAGCACGACGAGCGCGATCGGCCAGTGGCCCGTTGCGAACAGGGCAATCGCCGCGACGACCGCCGCGACAGCAAGTCCGAGAGCGAGTGCCGTCGGCGCTACGCCGTAGTAGCGGCGCTCAGCGTGCCTGACGGTGACAGGCACCGGACCTGTCTCGTCGGGAGGGAGCTCCTGCACCTTCGTCTCGGGATCGCCTACGGGTTGGCCGCACTCGGGGCAGTAGCGGCTCTCTTTCGGCAGCCGCCGGCCACAGTTCGCGCAGCTAGCCATCCGCCTCACGCAACGCCGCCGCAGCCCGCTGCCGCAGCACGCCGACCTGCGCGCGGTAGTCCTCGTCCGACACTTTGCCCGTGCGGTGGTCGAACTCGAGCTCCTTCAAGGCATCGAGCGCGCGGTCGCGCTCCTCCGCGCGCGCGAGCAGCCGCTGCTGCGCCGCGTCCGGCTGCAGGAGGCGGTCGTCGGCGGCGACCGGCTCACGGAGGAACGGCGCCGCGACGAGCACGACGGACACGACCGCGAGCAGGGCGCCGATGACGAGCGCGACGCTCATGCGCGCACCGTGACGCCCTCGTAGCGCTCGGCGAGACGCCGCTCCTCCCGCGCGTCCGGCCACAGCGCGATCAGCGACCCCCCGACGAAGACGAGCCCGGCGAGCCAGATCAGATTGACGAGCGGCTTCTGCAACACCTTGAGGTCGACGCTCCCGTCGGTGTTCACCTGGTCGGCGATCATGAAGAGGTCGCCGCCGGTGAGCAGGTCGTGGCGGATCGAGACCTCGTTCGAGACCTGATCCTCGGCGAAGTACTGGTTCTTGCCCGGCCGGTAGCGGCCGAGGTACTCGCCGCCGCGGTAGACGTCGACGTTCGCGCGGATCGCGCGATGGTTCCCCGCCAGTGACGACTCGAAGCCGCGGAAGACGAGCCGGTTGCCCGCGACCGTCATCGAATCGCCCGGGTGCAGGCGCGTCTCGCGCACGGTCTGGTACGCGCTCGAGCCTGCGACGCCGATCGCGAGCAGCACGACGGCCGCGTGCACGACGTACCCGCCGTACCGGCGCCGGTTGCGCGCCACGAGCGACGTGAACGCGCCGCCCCACCCCACGCCGCCGAGCGCCTTCCGCGCAGTCGTGCCGCGCGCGAACTCGAGCACGATCGTCGCCAGGACGAAGACCGAGAACGTGTACGCGATCACACCGATGCGGGACGAGCCGGCGCCCGCTGCGAGCAGCGCGACGCCGGCGGTGAGGGCGGCCGCCGTCGGCCAGAGGAACGTCTTCCCGAGCGCTCGCAGCGAGGCGCGGCGCCAGGCGACGAGCGGCCCGATCCCCATGAGCAGCAGCAGCGGCAGGCCGAAGCTGTGCAGGAAGAAGTTGTAGTAGGGCTTGCTGACCGTCGCCGCCTCTCCCGTCACCGCCTCGGACAGCAGCGGATAGATGACGCCCCAGAGGATGGTCAGCGCCAGCGCGACGAGCAGCAGGTTGTTGTAGAGGAAGGTCGCCTCGCGGGAGACGAGCGACTCGAGTCGCGTCTTCGCCCGCAACAGCGGTAGCCGCGAGAACACGAGCGCCAGGGACGCGGCGGTGACGAAGCAGATGAAGCCGAGGAACCACGGCCCGATCGAGCTCTGCGTGAACGAGTGGATCGACTGGATGATCCCGCTGCGCGTGAGGAACGTCCCGAAGATCGAGAGACAGAACGCGAGCACGACGAGCAGCACGTTCCAGACCTTCAGCATCCCGCGCTTCTCCTGGATCATCACGGAGTGCAGAAACGCCGTCGCGGCGAGCCACGGCATCAGCGCGGCGTTCTCGACCGGGTCCCACGCGTAGTAGCCGCCCCAGCCGATCTCGACGTAGGCCCAGTGCGCGCCGAGTAGCTGACCGACGCCGAGGAACGCCCACGCGGCGAGCGTCCAGCGGCGTGTCGCGACGATCCAGCGCTCGTCGGTGCGGCGCGCCAGGAGCGCGCCCATGGCGAACGCGAACGGCACTGTCAATCCAACGTAGCCGAGGTAGAGCAGCGGCGGGTGCACGGCCATGTACGGGTTCTGCAGGCTCGGGTTGAGCCCGGCCCCGTCCGCCGGCGCAGCCTGTGTCGCGAACGGGCTCGCGACGAACACGAGCAGGAAGGCGAAGAACGACGCGACGACTCCGAGGACGGGCACGACCCAGGCGATGACCTCGCGGCCGGCGCGGCGCGCCGTGAGCACGGCGGCGACCGAGTAGCCGCAGAGGACAAACAGCCACAGCAGCAGCGATCCCTCCTGCCCGCCCCAGAACGCCGTCAGCGTGTAGCCGAGCGGGAGCTCGCGGCTGGTGTGCTGTGCGACGTAGGTGTACGAGAAGTCGTGGCGCGCGAGCGCGGTCAGCAGGATGACGACCGCGACCGCCGTCGAGCCGAAGGCCGCGATGAGCGCGTTCTGTGCCGATTCCGCGAGCCTCCTGCGACCGTGCCAGGCAGCAAACGCGCCCGCAGCGGACGCATACACGAGCAGCAGGAACGAGGTGACGAGGGCCGCGCGGCCGAGATCAGGCATCTACTTCTTCGGCGTGTACTTCGACGGGCACTTCGTCACGAGCGTGCCTGGCACCGCGACGAACATGCCGTGACGGAGCTTCCCGTCGACGACGACCTCCCTGCCCGTCTTGAACATATCCGGCACGGACCCCTTGTAGACGACGGGGACGCTCGTCATCGCATGTCGGTCGCGGATAAGGAAATGAAGACCGGCGGCGTGTGCGTCACCGCTCGGCTGGCCCGCGACGATGCCGACAAGCGAGACGCGGCCGGCGTGCCCCGCCAGCTGGCTCGGCTGCAGGGACGGCGTGCCCCCTCCCGCGATGGACGTGTAGAGGAGGAAGACGGCGAGAACGGCCGCGACCGAGAGCGCGACGATCAGCCGCGCCGGGCTGCGCTTGCCGGGCACGCCGGAATTCTACTGCGGGCTAGTCGCGCGCCGGCGCAGGACGGCGCGCCGGGATCCGGTACCCGTGGTCGTGGCAGAGGGAGCCCGGGGAGTCCTCGGTCAGGGCGTCGCAGTAGCCCTTTCCGTACGCCGCCCGCATGAAGGCCGCCACGACGTCGAGGTTCCACTCCGTGATCTCCCCGGCCTCGCGCCAGAGGTCGGTCAGGCGCAGGTCGATGTCGAGCTCGAGCAAATCGATACGTGACGGCTTCTTGGCCATGAGGCGAGGGTACGAAGGGGGTCGGACGGCATCGGCTAGCGTGGCCGCATGAAGCTCCATTACGGCCCCGCGCGCGTCCCTTCGCGGGAGAGCCCGGAGCAGGCGATCGAGCTGCTCCAGGAGCGAGGCTTCACCGCCTGCGAGATCGACTTCGAGGGGAAGTTCTGGATGGACTACCCGTGGGCAGAGCGGTTCGGCGAGCTGGCGCGCGAGGCCGACATCGTTCTCTCGGTGCACGCGCCGATCGCGGGCTTCATGGGCCATGCGGAACGCGGCAAGAAGCTGAACATGGCGGTCGGCATGCTCGATCACTCCGCCGGCATCGCGAAGGCGGCCGGCGCCGAGATCGTCGTCTTCCATCCCGGCTTCCTGCTCGGCCGCGACCGCGACGCCGCGATCGACTCGGTGGTCGAGCAGCTCGGCGAGCTCCGCGAGCGGCTGGAGCGGAAGGAGCGCGCGGTTCCGTTCGGCATCGAGATCATGGGCCGCGTCCGCGAGCTCGGTACCGCGGACGATGTCTTCGTCATCTCCAAGCGGACGGGCTGGGTTCGTCCCGTGCTCGACTTCGCGCACCTGCACGCCGTCACGGACGGCGCGTTCACGGAGACGAAGCGCTTCGTCGAGGTCCTCGCCGGGGCGGACGCCGTTCTGTCGCCGGACGCGCCGTTCCACATCCATTTTTCCGACATCGCGTACGCGAACCGCAACGAGACGAAGCACCTTCCCTACGGGGAGGGGACGCTGCGCGCCGCGCCGCTCGGCGAGGCGTTGGCGCAGTTCCAGCGTCCGGCGACGGTGATCACGGAGTCGCCCGACCTCGAGTCGGACGAGGCAATCCGCGCGGAGCTCTACGCCGCGGTCGGGACTCGCTGAGCGAGCCTGGCGTCCAGGTCGGCAGCCTCGGCAGCCCGGCCGCGCGCACGCAGGAACTCGGAGTACGGCGGCGCGACGTCGAGCAGGATCCGGCAGTGCTCGCCCTCGCTGACGATGTCCAACGCCTCGGCGAACAACGTCTCGGCTTCGTCGTCGCGGCCCTGAGCCGCGCGCACCTGCGCGAGAGCGACACGCGTCGTTGCGCGTGAGACGGTGTCCTCGGGACTGACCGTCTCGAGTGCGGCAAGCGCGAACTTCTCGGCCTCGTCCACGCGACCGCGCTCGAGCAGCAACTGCGCCAGGTAGCGCTGGCTCTCGCAGAGCGTCCCGCGTTCCCGCATCGGCGCGAGCAGCCGGATCGACTCGCGCAGCAGCTTCTCGGCCTTGTCGCTGTCCCCTGCCTCCCACGCGAGCACGCCGAGCTGCCGGGACGTCCACGCGATCTCCGACACCGAGGCCGCCTCGCGATAGAGCTCGAGCGCCTTCGTGTACCAGCCGGCGGCTGCCTCAGAGTTGCCCTGAACGCGCAGCAGCGCGCCCTTCGACGACGCGGCGCTCGCGCGCGCGACGATGCTGCCGCTGTGCTCGGCAAGCTCGAGCGCGCGGTCGATCAGCGGCTCGGCCTTGTCCTCTTCCATTCGTCCGATGTGGATGCCGGCGAGCTGCAGTGCCGCCTTCGCCTCCTGGTCCTTGCGGCCGGCGGCGCGAGCTTCCTCGAGCGCCTGCTGACCGAACTCTTCCGCCTCCGAGAGGCGACCCTGCCAGCGCGCGACCCGGGCGCGGCGGTCGAGCGCGATGAAGCGGCCTTCGTGGTCGTCCGGCTCGACGACGGCGAGCGCCTCGTCCGCGAGCTCGGTCGCGCGCGCCAGCTCGCCGTCGAGCGACGCCATGGTCTCCGCGAGTGCAGTCAGCGCCCGCGTCTGCAGGTCGCGCGCTCCCGCTGCCGCCGCCTGCTCGGCGACGACGGTCATCTCGTCGCGCACGACCGGCAGCTCGCCGAGCTGCGACGCCGCGCGGGCTGCGAGATAGCGACGCTCGAGCGTCGGGTCGAGCTCGACCGAGCGGAGGAGCAGCTTGCGCGCGGACTGGTTCGACTCCCGCGCGAGCGCGCGACGGCCCGCGGCCTGCAGCGCCTTCGCAGCGGTCTTCGCCAGCTCCTCCGGCGGCTTCCCGTCGAGCTCGGCGTACAGCGTGCACGCCTGGTCGAGGTGGTACGCGCGGATCTCGAGCAGCTCCTTGTCCGCCTTCATCCGCAACCACTCGGCGAAGCGCGTGTGGTACTCCGCGCGGCTCGACTTCGACAGCCCGCCGTAGGCGACCTCGCGGATGAGGACGTGCTTGAACCGGTACGCGGTCTCGCCGCTGATCGTCGAGCGCTCCTGACGCGTGATCAGCTCGCGCAGGATCAGGTCGTCGAGCATGTCCTCGAGCTCGTCCGCGTCGTACTCGGCGGAGAGGTAGTCGATCGCGCCGGCGAAGAAGGTGCGGCCCATCACCGATCCGCGCTGCAGGAGGATCTTCTGCCCCGGCGGCAAGCGGTCGATGCGTGCGCCGATCAGCGCCTGGAGCGTGTCCGGGATCCGGTCGGAAGCGCCCTCCTCGACCAGCATGCGGACGATCTCCTCGACGAAGAGCGGGTTGCCCTCGGTTTTCTCGAGCAGCCTCGACGTCACGTGGTCGGAGATCTCGTGCTGCGCCAGCAACGCTGCCGCCAGCTCCTCGCTCTCGTCGCGGCCGAGCGGCTCCAGCTCGATCGCGGTCGAGCGGATGCGGCCGCCGCCCCACCCGGGTCGCACGTCGAGCAGCTCGGGACGGGCGAGGCAGACGACCAGCAGCGCACGCTCGCGCACCCACTGCGCGAGGTGGTCGATCAGCTCGAGCAGCGGCTCTTCGGCCCAGTGGATGTCTTCGAAGACGAGGACCAACGGCTGGACGTCGGCGAGCTCGTCGACGAACTCGCGCGCGGCCCAGGCGATCTCCGGTTGGCCGCGCTCGCCCTCGACCGCGTCCATGACGCCTGAGGCGAGCCCGAGCAGCTCGGCGATCGCCTCGTCGCCGCAGCACTCGACGAGCTTCTCGCGCGCCGTCTCCATCGGGTCGTCGTCCGTGATCCCGGCGGCGGACTTGATCATCTCGGCGAGCGGCCAGTAGGTCACGCCCTCGCCGTAGGGCAGTGCTCGCCCGGAGAGGATCGTGACCCCCTCGACGCCCGCGAGGAACTCGCGCAGCAACCGGCTCTTGCCGACACCGGGCTCGCCGTAGATCGTGAAGACGTGCGGGCGCTTGTCCCGGATCGCGCGTGCCAGCGTGTTCTCGAGCAGGTCGAGCTCCGACTCGCGGCCGACAAAAGGCGCGGAGATGTGGACACGCTGCGGCTGACCGTCGACCGCGGCGAGCGCCAGGTAGGCACCGATCGGCCGGCGGAAGCCGCGCAGCTCGAGCGGCCCGACCTGCTCCGTCTCGACGCGGCCGTCGGTGAGCCGGTGCGCTGACTCGCCGATCAGGATCTCGCCTGGGCCGGCGGCCTGCTGGAGGCGCGCGGCAACGTTGACGGCCTCGCCGGTCGCGAAGGTCGAGTCGGTCTCGTCGACGACGACCTCGCCGGCCTCGATGCCGATGCGCGCCTCGACGCCGGCGTCGTGCGCGCGCTCGATGATCCCGAGCGCGGCGCGGACGGCGCGCTCG
>DATFTK010000069.1:0-3069 GCA_035262005.1 Gaiellaceae bacterium
CCGCACCCGCACCGGCCGGACCCTAGACTGAAGCCGATGGATGCACAGCAGGCGCTCGCCGACCTGACCGAGATCTCGTCGCAGATCGAAGCTGCGGTCGTGTTCGACGACAAGGGCAAGGTTCTCGGCTCGACGCTGTCGACGGGCGATGCGTTCGCACAGTCGGCGGCCGACTTGCTCGCGGCGGCCGAGGAGGTGCGCACGGGCGACTCGCCGCTGACCCAGTTGGAGATCGCGACCGGTGAGGGCAGCGTCTTCGTCGCGCGTGACGGGAAACTGACGATCGCTGCGACGACTGGGCCGGGTCCGACCGTCGGGCTTGTGTTCTACGACTTGAAGTCGGCGCTTCGGAATGCGAAGCCGGCCGCGAAGCGGCCCGCCCGCGCCAGCGGACCGGGGGAGGGCGCTCGGGGGAACCGGAAGGTTCCCCCGAAGGGTGCCGCAACCGCCAAGAAGCCTGCTGCCGCGAAGAAGCCTGCCCCGAAGAAGCCCGCAGCACCACGCACGAGGAAGAAGCCGGATGCGCCGTAGCGCCGCGGCGATCGTCGGGATCGCCATCGGGATGCTCGTCGGCGCGGCCTTCTTCAGGCGCCGCGCCGTCAACGCCGAGCGCGCGGATCTCTACTTCGAGGACGGCTCGATGCTCTCGCTCTCGAACGGCTCGCCCGGCGCCGACCGCCTGATCCCGCTCGCGCGGCAGATCATCGGCCAGGCGCGAACGTCTTCTTGACCGACGCGGAGCTGAAGGTCGCGCTCCGCGAAGCGGCGTACCTCGAGGGCGACTTCGTGCTGCGGTCGGGCAGGCGCTCCCGCTACTACCTCGACAAGTACCGCTTCGAGACCCGACCTGACATCCTCGCTGCGCTCGGGCAGCGAATCGCCGAGGCGATCGATCAGGACGCCGTCCGGCTGGCCGGCCCCGAGCTCGGCGCAGTCGCGCTCGCTGCGGCCGCCTCCCTCGCGTCGGGCCTCCCGTTCGTGATCGTGCGGAAAGCGGCGAAGGACTACGGGACGGCCAACCGCCTGGAAGGTGTCTACGAGGAAGGCGAGATCGTGTGCCTCGTCGAGGACGTCGTCACCTCCGGGGGCGCGCTCCTCGACGCGGTGGAAGCGCTTCGGGAGGCGGGTCTCGTCGTCCGAAGCGCCGTCTGCGTCGTCGACCGGGAGGAGGGCGGGGCGGCGGCACTGGCGGAGAACGGCGTCCTGCTGCGGCCGATTTTCGGTGCGAGCGACCTTCTGGAGGCCGCCAAAACCCCCGCAAAACCGCATGGTTGAGCGGATCCGACCCGGCTGTTAGGGTTTTTTCCCGTGGTCTGAACCGTCGACAGGAGGAGCGGGACTTGACCAAACAGGAGTTCGTCAACGAGGTCGCCAACAAGTCGGGCCTCTCCAGCCGTGACGCGGCGAGGGCCGTCGACGCCTTCCTCGACGCGATCACCGACACACTGCGGGGCGGCGGTGAAGTGGCCTTCACCGGTTTCGGCAAATTCACGACGCAGCGGCGCGCCGAGCGGCAGGGCGTGAATCCGCGGAACCCGACGGAGAAGGTGACGATCCCGGCGGCGACCGTCCCCAAGTTCACTGCGGGGAGCCAGCTCAAGCAGGCGGTCAAGGGCGGCTAGGCAGCGCCTGAGGCTTTGACCGAGGGCCGCGAGAAGTCGCGGCCCTCGCTGTCTTTGGCCCCCAGTACTCTGAGCGGCGTGGCGACCGTCGCGACGACGAACTTCGCCGACCGTCTCGCCGAGGCGGTCGAGCACAAACGGTCGCAGCTCGTCGTCGGGCTCGACCCGCGCCCGGACCAGCTGCCAGTCGAGCTGCGCGGAGAGGCCCACGTGGGCCGGCCGGACGCTGCAGACGCCTGCGCGCGCTTCTGCCGCGGGATCGTCGATTCCGTCGCGCCGTACGTCGTAGCCGTCAAGCCCCAGATCGCGTTCTTCGAGGCGCTCGGGTCGGACGGCGTTCGCGCCTTCGAGAACGTCTGCGCGTACGCCCGTGCCGCCGGGCTCCAGGTGATCGTGGACGCCAAGCGCGGTGACGTCGGCTCTACCGCCCGTGCGTACGCGGCCGCCTACCTCGAGCGCGTGGACGGCCGCGAGCCGCTCGCGGACGCCGTCACCGTGAACCCGTACTTGGGACGCGACTCGGTCGAGCCCTTTCTCGCCGCATGCCGGCGCGACGGCGCGGGCCTCTTCTGCGTCGTGAAGACGTCCAATGCAGGTGGAGCGGAGGTCCAGGACCTCGTCCTCTCGGACGGCCGGCCGGTCTGGCACCAGGTGGCGGAGTTGGTTGCCGAGTGGGGCGCCGACCTCGTCGGCGAGCACGGGCTTTCGGCTGTCGGTGCCGTCGTCGGTGCGACGCACCCGCGTGCCGTGGGCGAGGCGCGGCGGTTGCTGCCGCGCTCGATCCTGCTGCTGCCGGGAGTCGGGGCGCAGGGTGCGACACCGGCCGACGTCGCGCGGGCGTTCACGAGCGGCCCGGCGAGCGCGCTCGTCAGCGTCGCGCGAAACGTCATCTACGCCTTTCGCGTCTCCGGGATGGACTGGCGCACCGCGGCGGCGGCCGAGGCGTCGAAGTACGCGCGGGACGTCTGGTCCGTCTCCGGCTGGTAGGCACCGCCCATGGATCCGGTCAGGCGCCGGGAGCTGACGCGGATCGGCGCGCCGGCGGTCTTCCTCTTGGGTGTGACGATCGCGGTGCTGCTGATCAAGTCGGGGCTGGACAGCGGATCGAAGGCGCAGACGGTCGCAGCTCCGACCACCACCTCGCAGACCGCGCCAGCGGCGCCGACCACGACGATCACCCTCACCGGTTCCGCAACTGCGGGCACGACGACCGCCCCGGCGAACGCCCAGTACTACACGATCCAGAGCGGTGACACGCTCGCCGTGATCGCAGCCAGGTACAACACGAGCGTCGACCAGTTGCTGACCTGGAATCCGGGCCTCGACCCGACCACCCTCCAGCCCGGTCAGCGGATCCGCGTCGGCTAGCCTTGAGGCTCGTGAGGCTTCGCCTGCTCGTCCTTGCAGCCGCGACGCTCGTCTTCGCAACTCCCGCATACGCCGGCCC
>DATFTK010000070.1:0-9143 GCA_035262005.1 Gaiellaceae bacterium
CCCGCGTGCCCGCGCGCTCCAGTGGTGCTGGGCGGTTGTTCGCTGCCGCATCAGTCCGCCTGCGCGTAAGGGGTCTGACCCCGAAGGGGTCTGGCCCCAGCCTTTCGCTTTTAGGCCGGCGTGCCGACGCGCTCCGCGACGGCGACGAACGCATCGCAGAGGCTTTTCCCGAAAGCGTTCCAGTCGCCGATTCGCTCACGCGTCTCGTCGAGCAGCCCCGGCGGAACCGGCTCGTCCTCCTCGAGCCAGGCTTCGACCTGCGCCAGCGTGACCTCGGGATGGAACTGCACGCCCCACGCGAAGTCGCCGAGCCGGAACGCCTGCGTGCACACGTCGTTGCGCGCCAGCTCGACGCCGCCGGCCGGCAGGCCGTGTTTGTAGTAGTGCCACTGAAAGGCGTCGAAACGCGTCGGCAAGCCGCCGAGCACGAGATCGTCGGCGGCGTCGTCCGTGAGCTCGACGCCGTACCAGCCGATCTCTGGCTCGCGCGCGGGCCCGACGGACGCTCCCGCAGCCTTTGCCAGGAGCTGCGCCCCGAGGCAGACGCCGAGCACCGGTTTGCGGATGTCGAGCAGCCGCTGCAGGAAGAGGTTCTCCTCGCGCAGCCACGGGTGATGGCCCTCCTGGTCGGCGTGCATCGCCCCGCCGAACACGAGCACCGCGCCGTAGGCGTCGAGCGGCCGCGGCAGCGACGTCCCCCACGCGAGGCTCCACTCCTCGAGCCGGTGGCCGCGCGCCTCGACGGCGTCGCCGAAGACGCCGGCGCGTACCTGCTCGCCGTGGATGACGGCCAGCACGTCCATCACCGGCTCACCGGCACGTTCGCCGACTGCAGCAGCCGCTGGAGCTCCTTCGCGTTCGCGGCCGCCTGCGCCATGCGCCCCCCGCGGCCGTCTGGGCTCGTCGCGTTGTTGTTGAAGAACGCGTAGGCCTGCGCCGCTTGCCCCGCGAGCTCGCGTAGCGGATCGACCCATTCCCCGAGCTCCTCCGGCGAGTAGAGGTAGTCGAAGCGCTCGGACGCGCCCCCGCCGCGCTTGTTCCACGTTCCGGCATTCCGCCCGTGGAAGCGCACGTACATCGACGGGCTCGTCAGCGCGAGCACCGTCGGGACGAGGTTCTTCGCGCCTTCGATGCGAGGCGCATCGACGATCACGTTCGTTGCGCCGAGCTGCTCGAGAAAGCGCAACGTCTCCGCGCGGTGCTCGTCGTCCAGCCAGCTGATGTGGCGGAACTCGACGAGCATCTCGTCGTCGCCGAGCTGTTCTCGCGCCCATTGGAGGTAGTCGAGCGACCGGTCTTTGTAGACGACGTACGGCGGGAACTGGAAGAGGATGCCGCCGAGCTTGCCCGAGGAGCGAAGCGGCTCGAGAGCCTCGAGGAACCGCTGGAACACCTCGCCGCGGAACTCGCGCGAGGGGCGCTCGACGCGGCCCTTGTCGTCCGTCGGCGCGTCGTCGCGCAGGTCGGGCGGGAGCGCCTCGAGTTTGACCGGATGGCGCGTCATCAGCCCGAACGCCTTCACGTGCATGACGAAGCCGTCCGGCGTTCGCTCGGCCCAGCGCTGCACCATCTCCTCCACCGGCAGCCGGTAGTAGGTCGAGTCGACCTCGACCGTGTCGAAGGATTGCGCGTAGTAGCCGAGCCGTTCGCCCGCCGGCAAGCCCTTTGGATACCAATGCTTGGAAAGGGCTTCGTCGGCCCAGGAGCAGGTGCCGATCCGGATCTCGGCCACAGGAGCAGGATAGGGGTCTGACCCCGTCAGGGGGTCAGACCCCAGCAGTTCGCCTTAGAGCTTGACTCGAACCTTGTTACTGACCGCCGTGAATCCTGACGCCGTTGCGCTCACGCAGGGCACGCCGGGGAGGCTGGGGGTCGCACAAACGGTGCTCGTCGCATCTCGCTCGGCGACCGTCGAGCGGGCCTGGAAGGTCGTCACCGACTTCTTGCCCGTCTTCTTCAGGACGACCGAGTAGTTGCCGCTCGCGGACGTCCGAGCCGTGAACCTCGACGCCGCACCGTTCAGGAGCAGCCGTACCTGCGAGCCGGCGAGCCCGGCGCCGCCCTGAGCCAGCATCCCGGTGACGCGGAGCGTCCGCTTCTTCTTGTTTGTCACGGTCGCCTTCATCGTCAGTGTCCCCGGGGTCGCGAGCGCACGCGTCTCGACCGTTCCGGTGGGACTCGGAACCGGCAGGCCCGGAGTCCACGGCGTCGTGATCGCCTTCCAGATGCTCTGAGTCGCCGGCACCTGAAAGACGTTGCTCACGGTAAAGGTCGCGTCGAGCAGCTGCGCGCCCTGGGGCGAGCGACCGGGTGTGCCCTGTGGCACATCCGCGGGCGGAAGGCAGACGACCATCTTGTACGCGCCAAGCGCCGCTTCCGGGCCGGCCGTCGTATCGATGTGGACGTTCAGCGTCGGAATGCTCTGACCCGCGACGGACAAGTTGAGGGCCCAGACAGCGAGGTGCGTTCCGGTTGCGCAACCAGTGGTGTTCGTCGTCGGCTCAGCGGCGGTCACATCGCCTGCAAGTGGGAGCGGGATGTTCACGTCGCGCGCGAAGACCGAACCACTTGCGGTTCCGAGCTTCGTTCCCGGCGCTGCCGACGTGTTGATCGAATAGCCCGTCGGGACGTAGATCGTGATCTTCGCCGGCTGAGGATCGGACTGCGCCTGTGTCACCTTGATCGTCATCGAGGTCGCCGTCTGTGCGATGCTCAACTTCTGTACCGCCAGCGCGTTGCCCGCAAAAGCGAGCGCCGTCAGAGCGGCACCCGTGAGCACGGCCAGCTTGGCCAATCTCTTCATACCCCTTCCTTTCCTGCTCGAGAGTCGGAAAAGCCCTTCCTCTGAGACGCAGAATTCCTGAAGAGGTTGAAGCTAACCACTGGCGGAGACGAGCTTCCCGAAGAACTGCCAGTGCGTTCCGCGGTACCGCGCCAGCTTGACCTTGTCCATCGGGTAGTAGTCGTTCGGGCTCGTCTTGATCCGGACGCCGGGGAGGAGGAACGGGTTGTTCTCGTTCAGGTGCGTCGCCGCGCGCAGCACCGAGTCACGGGTGAGGTTCCGCCCCGCCTTCTTGAGCGTGTCCACCATCGTGTACGCGACCGCCATTCCGTAGTAGTTGAAGACATCGTCCGGCTTCGCCCCCGGCAGGAACCGCTGCAGGATCGACTTGTAGAGCCGCACCGTCTTGTCCTTCGCCCACTGCTTCGTCGTCGGATCCTTGACGAAGGCGATCGAGACCGAGCCGTCAACCTGCTTCTGGCTCGAGCCGAACTCGGCGATTTTCATGATGTCCGGCGAGATCGACACCGAGGTGACGTAGTACTGCGGGTGCCAGCCGAGTCGGAACGCGCCGACGTAGCCGAAGATCGCGAACTTCGGCGTTGCGAAGAGCATGAGCGTGTCCGCACCCGACGCCTTCAGCTTCGCGAGCTGCGAGTCGACGTTCTGGTCGTCGATCTCGTACGACTGCGTCCCGACGATCTTCGCCTTCCCTGCGAGCCCGCGCCGCAGCCCGTCGAGCATGTCCTTGCCGAAGTCCGAGTCTTCGTAGAGGACGGCGATCCGCGCTGTCGGCCGGTGCGCCGCGATGTAGCGGCCGTAGATGACGCCCTCGCCGACGAAGCTCGGCAGGTAGCCCATCGACCACGGGTACTTCTTGTGCTGGGTCGCGAGCTGCGACACGCCGCTGCCGACGAACAGCTGCGGGACCTTGCGGTCGTTCAGGTACGGGCGAACGGCCAGCGCGTGCTCGGTGCCGACGCTGTCGAAGATGGCGAGCACGTTGTCCTGCTCGACGAGCTGGCGCGTCAGCAGGATCGTCTTCGCGACGTCGAACTCGTCGTCGTCGTACTTGAAGACGATCTTGCGTCCGAAGACGCCGCCCTTGGAGTCGACGTACTTGAAGTACGCGTCGGCTCCTCGGCCGACCGACGCGTACGCGGCGGCCGGGCCGCTGAGCGGGACGGTTCCGCCGAGCGTGATCTGCGTGGGAGTGACACCAGGTGTCGCCAGGGCGACCGCAGCCGCGGCGAGCGGCGCGATCATCCCGAGATCGGCTTCGGCAGGACAGGAACCGTCAGCTTGATCGAGCCGATCCTCAGCCGCGCGTCGTCGGGCACCGGCTTGAGGTAGAGCAGATTGCCGGTGTTCTGCACGGTGGATGTGCCGCCGATCGTCAGCCTGAGCCGCGTCCCTTTCTTCAGCAGGTTCCCGGCCGAGATGAGGTTGAACCTCAGGGTCCAGGACGTCTTGCCGTCGGGGGTGATCGTGCCCCCCTCGCTCAGCACTGTGTCGCCGGCTGTCAGTACCCCGACCACGTGCGGCCAGTTCGTCGCGCTCTTCGCCGTCACTGTCAGCACTGGTGCGCCGAACTCTTCGATCTTCCGCTTCAGCGGTGGGAACGTGTAGACGACCTTGCCCTTCGCGGTGAGCGAGCGAGCCCCGTTGCTTATGAGGGCGAAGCGCT
Source organism: Gaiellaceae bacterium (assembly GCA_035262005.1). GTDB lineage: Bacteria > Actinomycetota > Thermoleophilia > Gaiellales > Gaiellaceae > 3-1-20CM-4-69-9. The sequence continues at coordinate 4,470 of DATFTK010000070.1, forward strand.
TGACCTTCGGAATCGTCGCGTAGCTCGTTGCGCTGTGCCACGGATCGCTCGCGACCTGCACCGGCTTCTCCTTGTCGACGCCGTTCGGCTCGTCCTTGAGGAAGCGGTCGTACCAGCGCGTCGAGAGGTCGAGGATGTGCGCGAGGTCGGGCCCCGGAAACTTCGACGGCGAATGACCGAAGTCGCCGACGTAGAGGCGCTTCGGCCCTGCAAGCTGCCGGTACGCCGCCGTCGCCTGGTCGATGTCGAAGGCGAAGTCGCGGCGGCCCTGGAAGAGGAAGCTCGGCGTCGTCACCGTCGACATGAACCGCAGGCTCGAGCGCGCCCCGAGGAGCGTGCGGACGGCCGGCAGGTTCTCGCTGCTGATCAGCTGCGGGACGAAGGCGCGCAGCGCCGGGTCGATGCGCTCGGTGGGGACGCTCTGCGCGAAGGCGTAGATGGCCCCTGACTTGCCGAAGTTGTTCGGGAAGAGCGCTTCGTAGAGGTCGCTCCAGGTCTGGAACGTCTCGACCGCCTTGAACGGAACCTTGGCGACGACGGAATTCCACGCTGCGCCGCCGCCGAGCGAGATGCCCCAGACGCCGATCTGCGTGTCGCTCACCTCGGGCAGCCCGGCGAACCACTGGAACTCGGTGCGCACGTCCGCCACCTCGCGTGGGCCGTCGAGCGACACGAAGCCGCCCGAGTGGCCGTGGCCACGAGCATCCGGGACGAAGACGGCGTAGCCCTTCGACACGTAGGCCTGTGCGAGAGGCAGCAGGTCGTTGTGGCTGCCCCCGAGGCCGTGGAACATCATCACACCGGGCCAGCCGCCGACCGGCGGCGTTCCGCTGGGCTCGAGCAGCGAGGCGAAGATCGGCACGCCGTCGTCCATCGTCACGCTGACTTCGGTCGCGCGGGCGAGGCCCGGCGCAGCGAGTGCCGCGACGAGCGCGCAAACGATCACCACGAGGCCGCGCACGTCCGCAAGCCTAGTCCCGCGTTAGCATCGGCGGGCATGGATCCGCGGCCTGTCGGCGTGTTCGACTCGGGTGTGGGCGGGCTGACCGTCCTGCACGAGTGTCTCGTCACGATGCCGCACGAGGACTTCGTGTATCTCGGCGACCACGCGCGGCTTCCCTACGGGCCTCGGCCGCTCGCGGAGGTGCGCCGCTTCGCGCGCGAGATCGCCACATATCTGCAGGAGCAGGGCGTCAAGCTCGTCGTCAACGCGTGCAACACCGCGACGTCCGCCGCTCTGCCGCAGCTGCAGGAGGAGCTGGACGTTCCGGTCGTCGGCGTGATCACGCCCGAGGCGCACGCAGCCGTGCAGGCGACGCGGAACCGGCGCATCGGGCTGCTCGCGACGGAGGGCACGGTCGACGCGGGCCGCTACCGGGAGCTCGTGCATGCGCTCGACGCGGGCGTCGGGTTTCTCCCCGTCGCGTGCCCGCGGCTGGTGCCGTTGATCGAAAGCGACGACCCGTTCGGAGCGGAAACGACGGACGCGGTGCGCGAGTACGCCGCACCGCTGAAGGAAGCCGGCGTTGACACTGTGATCCTCGGTTGCACCCACTATCCGCTGATCCGGCCGATCTTCCAGCGCGTGCTCGGCCGCCACGTGACGCTGGTCTTCTCGGCCGAGGAGACAGCCCAGGAGGTCGCGCAGACGCTTGCGCGCAAGGGCTACGAGAACGACGCTGCTCGCGAGGGGACGTATCGGTTTCTGACGACCGGCGACCCCGACGCATTCCGCGACATGGGGGTGCGCTTCCTTCAGCTGCCGATCGAGGGCGTCGAGCATGTCGAGGTCGCGGCGCTGGCCGCCGCATGACACGCAGCGACGGACGCCGGCCCGGCGAGCTGCGGCCGCTCGAGCTGCTGCCCGACTACCTCGAGCAGCCGCACGGTTCGGTGTTGTTCAGCGAGGGGAAGACGAAGGTGTTGTGCACGGCGTCGATTCAGGAAGGCGTCCCACGCTGGCTCTACGGCAAGGGACGCGGCTGGCTGACCGCCGAGTACTCGCTGCTGCCGGCTTCGACCGGAGACCGCACCGAGCGAGAGGCGTCCCGCGGGAAGCAGGGTGGGCGCACGGTCGAGATCCAGCGACTGATCGGCCGCTCGATTCGTGCCGTCACGGATTTCGACGCCCTCGGTGAACGCACTCTGTGGGTCGACTGCGACGTGCTCCAGGCTGATGGCGGCACGCGCTGCGCGGCGATCTCGGGTGCGTACGTCGCCGCCAAGCGCGCGCTCGACCGTTTCGGGCTGTCGAAGGCGTTGACCGGGTCGGTCGCGGCCGTTTCGGTCGGCATCGTCGACGGGACGGCGCTGCTCGACCTCGACTACTCCGAGGACTCGACCGCTGAGGTCGACATGAACGTCGTCATGACGGGCTCCGGCGAGCTGGTCGAGGTGCAGGCGACCGCTGAGCGGACGCCGTTCAGCCGCACGAGCCTGGACGAGCTGCTGGAGCTGGCTGCTGCCGGCATCGAGGAGCTGTCCGCCGTTCAGGACGAGGCCGTTGCTGCCGCTCGCGTCTAGCGTCTCGCTGAACTGGGACGAAGCGCTGCTGCGGCTCGCGCTCGCCGGCGCGCTCGGGGGGCTGATCGGGCTCGAGCGGGAGTTGCGCGACCGGGAGGCCGGCCTGCGAACGAATCTGCTCGTCTCGCTGGGGGCGGCGCTGTTCACGATCGTCGGCGCGTACGGCTTCGCCTCGATTCGCACCGATCCGACGAGGATCGCAGCGCAGATCGTCACGGGCATCGGCTTTCTCGGAGCGGGCGCGATCATTCGCCAGGGCTCCTCGATCCGCGGCCTGACGACAGCAGCGACGCTCTGGGTCGTCGCTGCTGTCGGGCTCGCCGCAGGCGCGGGCTACTACAGCGCCGCCCTGATCACCACCGGGCTCGTCTTGCTCGCTCTCTGGCCGCTGCGGATCGGCGCGTACTACATGCTGAAGCGCTTGCGGGCCGAGGACGGCCGGCTGTTCGTCGAGCTGCCGGTCGGGAGCCGGTCCGGCGAGCTGATCGACGAGATCGAGAGAGCCGGTGCGCGCATCAGCGCGATCGAGGTCACGCGAGCAGGCGAACGCCGCCGGCTGGAGGTCGACGTCGTGCTGCCGCAAACGCTTGCCGCGCCGGGTCTGGTCGCGCGCGTCGCAGACGTGGCCGACGTCGCCGACGTGCGCTGGGACGATTGAACGCCGTCCTCGCAACGCGCAACCCGCACAAGGCGCGAGAGCTCGAGCAGCTCCTGCCCGGCTGGCGCATCGACGTGCTGGACGCGTACGACTATCCGGCCGAGGTCGGGCAGACGTACTACGAGAACGCCCACGCGAAGGCGATGTTCGCGCGCGGCCGCGCAGCGACGGACGCGTGGGTGCTCGGTGAGGATTCGGGGATCGAGGTCGAAGCCCTCGCCGGCGGCCCCGGCGTCCACTCCTCGCGAACCGCGGCCGGCGACGAGGTCGGCTGGATGCTGCACGAGCTTCTGGGCGTCGACGGCGACGGCCGGCGCGCGCGCTACGTAAGTGAGCTCGTCGCGATCACGCCCGACGGCGAGGAACTGCGCGGCACCGGCACGTTGAGCGGCCGGATCGCGACCGCAGCGAGCGGCACGGGCGGCTTCGGCTTCGACCCTGTGTTCATTCCGGAAGGGGAGGAGCGCACGGTCGCCGACCTCGGCGACGACTGGAAGGCGCAGCACTCGCATCGCGCGAACGCTGCGCGCGCGTTGTTACGCCAGACCGGGTAGCTCCTCGATGGCTCGCTGCTCCAGCCGTCGCGAACGCCACCAGTTGATCTCCGCTCCGAAGACGATGATGTTCGACATCACGTAGAGCCACACCAGCAGGATCGCCGGCGCGCCGAACGCGCGCAGCCCCGGGTTGACGTCGGCGTAGCGCTGGTAGAACGGCAGCACCTGGAAGGTCGCCTCGAGCAGGATCGTCGCGAAGATGGCGCCTGGCAGCACTTCGCGCACGGTGACGACGGCGTTCGTCAATGCGTAGTAGCACGACACGAGGAAGATGAAGATGCCGACGAGGGACACCGCGATCGAGACGGCGTACGCGGTCACCACGTTGCCGACGAAGCCCGGGGCGTAGTCCCGCACGGCCGACACGCCGAGCGATCCGGCGAGCAGCGAGACGAACAACGTCCCGAGCGCACCGACCATGAGGATCGTGGCGAGCCCCTTGCCGTGCAGGAACGAGCGGTTCGGGCGGCCGTAGACGATGTTGAACGCGGACTCGAGTGCACTGAACAGCGACAGCGACGTCCAGATCAGCGCCGCGCCGCCGATGATGCCGAGCGCGGCTGCGTTGTCCTGCACCGTGTGCACGAGACTGAGGATGCGGTCGATCGGCGTGCCCGGCAGCGTCCGCTTGATCTCTCTGACGAGGAACGACGACTCGTCCGCGCGCCCGCTCAGGCCGAGCAGCGAGAGCGCGAGGAACGTGAGCGGCACGAAAGAGAGCAAGGCGAAATACGCGATCATCGCGGCGAGGTGCGTGCCTCGGTCGCCGAAGAACTTTGCAACGAGATCCCTTCTCCGCACCCGCACCGGCCGGACCCTAGACTGAAGCCGATGGATGCACAGCAGGCGCTCGCCGACCTGACCGAGATCTCGTCGCAGATCGAAGCTGCGGTCGTGTTCGACGACAAGGGCAAGGTTCTCGGCTCGACGCTGTCG
>DATFTK010000071.1:0-14044 GCA_035262005.1 Gaiellaceae bacterium
TGGCCGGCGGCGGCGGCGAAGTAGGAGCCGTCCTCCGCAAGCTGTCCCGTGTGGCCGGCGTACTGCCAGGCGTGCGCGAAGATGCGCTCGCCTTCTCGGCGCAGCACTTCGGGGTCGACGTACCACGACCATGGCAGCGTCCGCTCCACGCGGCGAACTATGCCTGGACGGTTTCACGAGGGTCTGACCCTCTGGGTCAGACCCTTGCTCTGTACGCCGCTTCGCGGGGAACGCGCACGGGCTCAGCCCGCGCGCTCTTTACTGGTTGGCGGATGGTCGCTTCCGTGCGGCGCGCGCAGGCTTCGCGTGCACGCGTCGCATCAGTTCGCCTCCGCGTAAGCCTCCGGCTTACGCTCCGGCCCTGGCGGGGTCTGACCCCAGCTTCTAGCGCGTGCGCGTGATCTTCGTCAGCCCGAGCGGGCTGTCGATGTCGGCGCCGCGCAGCTTTGCGAGCTCGACCGCGGCCACCTGGCCCGGCACCACGGTCAGCAGGGGTGCAAGCCACCCGGGGAGGTCGTGCACGAGTGGGAAGGCCGTCTGCGCGCTCGCGAGGAAGCCGGCGTCGTTGCTGATCGCGATGATCTCGGCTCCGCGCTCGCGGATCTTGTCGATCGCGGCGCGCATGCTGTCGAGCGTGCGCCCGCTGCGCGTGATCACGATCGCCGGCCGGCCCGGCTTGACCGCGGCGATCGGCCCGTGCAGGAGGTCTGCGGAGGAGAACGCCTCGAACGGCGCGCCGGACAGTTCGCGGATCTTCAACGCGATCTCGTACGCCGTTCCGTAGTTGACCCCCCGCGTCACGACGGTGCCGCTCTCGACGTCGTTGTAGCGCGTGAGCTCCGGTGCGACCGGTAGCGCGAGGTCGATCTGCTTCGCGACTGCCGCCGGCGCCGAGCGAAGCGTGTCGAGGCGCTCGCGGTCGCCGAGCGCGACGCTCGACAGGAGCGCCACCGCCGCGATCGAGTTCAAATACGTCTTCGTCGCCGCCACTGCCCGCTCCTCGCCCGCGTGGAGCGGCAGCACCCAGTCGGCTGCCTCGGCGAGCGGCGAGCGCGGGTCGTTGGTGATGGCGAGCGTCGGGCGTCCCTGGCGCTTCGCTTCCTCGAGCACCGCGACGACGTCCGGGGACGCGCCTGACTGCGAGATGCCGATCACGGCAGCCGCGTCGAGGTTCGGCGGCGCCGCGTACACGGTGTACAGGGAGGGGGTCGCGAACGCGACTGTGAGCCTGTTTGCCGTCCCGAAGAGGTACTGCAGGTAGCGCGCGACGTTGCTCGAGCTCCCGCGCGAGACGATGAGCAGGTAGCGGATGTCGTCACGGATGAGACCGCGCGCGATCTCAGTCGCATGTGCGGTCTCCGAAGCGAGAAAGCGCTCGAGCGCAGTCGGTTGCTCGCGCAGCTCGGCCTCAACCCACGACATCGGCCACCGCCTCCCGGATCACGCCGCGCGCCGCGCTGAGCCGCGAACGCGCTGTCGCGGCGTCGACGCCGGCAAGCAGCGACACGATCGCGACCTTGGCGTTGCCTTCGGCAGCGTCCATCGCCGCGTTGACGTCTTCCTCCGGGGCCGCCGTCGCCAGCGCGACGGCGGTGCGCGCACGTGCGCGGAGCTTCTCATTCGACGGCGTGACGTCGACCATCAGGTCCCCGAACGTCTTGCCGAGCTTGACCATCGTCACCGTCGACACCGTGTTCAGCACGAGCTTCTGCGCGGTGCCGGCCTTCATCCGGGTCGAGCCGGAGATGAACTCTGTCCCGACGTCTAGCTCGATCGCGAGGTCGGCCGTGCGCGCCAGCTCCGAGTCGCGCGCGCACGCGAGCCCGATCGTGAGCGCGCCGGCGTCCCGCGCGCGTGCGAGCGCGCCGAGCGTGTACGGCGTTCGCCCACTCGCGCTGACGCCGAGCACGACGTCGTGCTCCCCGACGTCGACCTGTGCGAGCTGGGCATCGTCCTCCTCTGCCTCGACTTCGGTGTGAACCGCGGAAATCAGCTCCGTCGAGAAGGTCGGCCCGCATTCCGCAGCGTCCGACGCCGCGATACGGCCGGACGTGCCGGCGCCGACGTAGACGAGCCGACCGCCCCGCTCGAGCCGCGAGACGACCGCGTCGATCGCAGCGGCGATCTGCTCGGTCGCGGCGGCGACGGCGTCCGGTACGGATGCGTCGCCGCCGCTGATCGAGCGGACAAGGGTCTCGGTGGGTCGCAGCTCGAGCGCGGCAGGGCGGGTCAGCGCCCGGGTCACCGCCTCCCACACGAGCGGCGCGTCCGGTGTCGCAAGGTGGGTCATGTGCACGCAGGCCTCGTAGCCCCACGTCCAGATGTCGTCGATACCGGCCGCCCGCGTCGACTCGATTGCCGCGTCGAGGTCGGCAATGTCGTCGCGCGTCAGTCCGAAGCTCGGAACCCACAGCTGCGGCCGCACTCCGTGTCGCGCCGCGGTCTCCGCCAAGAGCTTGGCGAAGCGGCCGACGAATGCACCCGGCTCCTCGTCGAAGTTCTTCCAGTACGGATCGGTCGCGAACACGTCCAGACCGGGAAGCGCCGCGACCGCGTCCCAGTCTTTGATTCCGTGCGACCCTTCGGTCAAAGGCAGGAGGCAGACGGTGTTCTTGCCGCCGCGCGACGCCACATGCGCTGTCATCTCCCGGAGGAAGTCGACGAGCCACGCCTCGCGGAAGGCCTGCGTCACCTCGCCGGCGGCGAGCTCGCGGCAAGCGTCGCACGTGCATGCCCAGCGCTCGGGATCGTCGACGCCGACATGGTCCGGGACCGTCCAGTGCGGCTCGTCCCAGAAGACGTAGTCCGTGCCGCAGTCCAGCGCGGCATCGGCCCATTGCTTGCAGAAGGCGCGGTACGCCGGCTGGTTGAGGCAGCCGGTGGCGACGCGCCGCCCGTCGTCCAGCACCTGGCACGCCTCGGGGTGCATCGTCACCCACCGGCTCTCGGCCTCGCCGCCGAACGTTCGCCCGACACCCCACGGACACATCTGCACTTCGAGCCCGGCGTCGTGTGACGCGGCGACGATGTCGGCCATGGTGCCGCGGTAGTACGCGAGGTCGTTCTCCGAGAACGTGTGCAGCACCGATGTGTAGCCGCGTGCCGAGATGTCGTTGAGATCCCGACGGACGTGACGGAGGATGCGGACGCCGAAGTACGAGACGCCCGCGCGCGTCATTCCGCGGCCACGAGGGCTGGTTGTGCGCCCCCGGGACGGTCGCGCCGTTGCGAAAGCTCCGCGACGAGCCGGTAGCGGTCACCGCGGTAGAGCGAGCGCACGAACTCGACGGTTTCGTTGTCCTCCGAGCGGCTCGTCCGCTCGAACAGGAAGGCCGGCGAGTGCAGCGGCACGCCGAGCAGCTCGGACTCCTCTTCGTTCGTCACCGTCGGCTCGATGTACTGCGTGCCGTGCGAGATGACGACACCGTAGTTGCGCTCGAGCAGGTCGTAGAAGGACGAGTTCTCGAGCAGCTCGCGCGTCAGGCCGGGAACGAGCGCGGCCGGCACGTGCAGCGTCTCGAGCGCCATCGGCTCGCCGTCCGCCAGCCGCAGGCGGCGAATCAGCATCACGCGCGCGTCAGGCGAGATGTTGAGCGCCCGGCCGACCGCGGCGCCTGCGTGCATCTCGCGCAGCTCGATCGTCCGGCTGCCGGCGGTCATCCCGCGCCGGCGCATGTCCTCGCTGAAGGAGGTCAGCGTGAGCTGCTGTGCGATCTTCGGCTCGCTCACGAACGTGCCGGCGCCCTGGCGGCGCTCGAGGTAGCCGTCGCGGACGAGGTCGTCGAGGGCCGCGCGGACGGTCAGGCGTGAGATGCCGAGGTCGCTGCTCAGCCGCCGCTCGGAGGGAATCGCTTCCCCGACCTGCAGCTGGTCGATCAACTCGAGCACGCGCTGCCTGGTCAAGACCTGTTTCCGCATCGGCACGTAGGAAAGCACAGGTTTCGGCATATGGTCAAGACCACTGCGACGCAAGTACCAGCTTTTTCACCCTCTTGACACCAAGATTGGTCTATGCCAATCTCCTCCCCGGTGGTTGGTGGTCTTAACCAATCCGGGAGTCTTGGAGGCTTCCGGGAGCTCCGGGAGGCGACATGAAGGTTCGTTATCTGGTGGCGGGATTGCTCGTCGCCATGCTCGCCGTCGCGGCTTCGACCGCGAGCGGCGGCACCTCGCGGAGCCACGCCACGAAGATCGTGGTCTGGCTCCAGAACGACGCACAGAACGGTTGGCCGGATGCAGTCGCAACGGCCAACAGGTTGTTCAAGGCGCAACACCCGGACGTCGACGTGGACGTCCAGTATCAGAGCTGGGGCACGCACCTGACGAAGTTCGACGCGGCCCTCGCCGGCGGCGACGCACCTGACGTCATCGAGCTGGGCAACAGCGAGATGGCGAAGTACATGGCTGCCGGGGCGTTCAAGAGGCTCACGCAGTCGGCGTTCCCCAACAACAAGACGTGGCTCTCGGGCCTGAAAGCCTCGTCGATGTACAACGGCAAGCTCTACGGCGTTCCCTATTACGCCGGTTGTCGTGCCGTCATCTACCGCACGGATCAGTACAAGCAGGCGGGCATCAAGGGCACGCCGAAGAGCCTGGCACAGTGGTTCGCGGACGGCCAGAAGCTGATGAAGAAGTTCGGCAAGAACGGCGGCTACTCCGCCGTGTACTTCCCGGGCAAGTACTGGTATGCCGCCATGTCGTTCGTCTACGACTACGGCGGGTCGATCGCGGTCCAGAAGGGCGGAAAGTGGAAGGGCGCCCTCAACAGCCCGAGGGCCCTCGCCGGGCTCAACCAGGTGAAGAAGGCGTTCTCCCTCAGCCGTGCCAGCAAGACCGGTGACGAGGCGAACCCGCAACAGTCGCTCGTCTTCTCCAAGGGCAGCGTCGGGTCGTTCTGGGGGAACGGCTGGGAGTGGCCGTACGCGCTCGACACGAAGGTCGGCAATCCCGGGCTGGCTCCGGACATGGGCGCCTATCCCATGCCGAGCCACATCAAGGGCCGCATCATGCCGACGTTCATCGGCGGCTCCGACCTCGGCATCCCGGTGACGACGAAGAACCAGAGCCTCGCGGTCGACTGGATCAAGGCGTTCACCGGCACCGCGGCGCAGCAGGAGATCGTCAAGGGCGGCCAGATCGCCAACACGACGAAGCTCCTCTCCGCCAGCAAGTCGAATCCGAAGCTCGCACCGTTCGCACGTGCAGCCTCTTCGGGTTGGTTCGTGCCTACCAGCCCGAACTGGACCAACGTGGAGAATGGGAACGTGCTGCAGGACATGCTCGTCAAGATCGCAACCGGTCGCGCGTCCGTGAAGGCCGCGGCCACGAGCGCCAGTAATCAGATCACGAGGATCCTGAACACCGGCGCGTGAGTCGCCTCGCGCCCGAAGGAGCTGCTGTGGCGTCCGTCGCCGAGAGCGGGTACATCCCCGCCTCTCGGCGGCGGCGCTTCAGCCGGCGCCGGGTCGGGCAGACGACTGCCCCGTATGTGTTGTTGGCGCCGGCCGTCGCCGTCATCGGCCTCGTGCTGGCGTATCCGCTCTACCTGCTCGTGAAGATGTCGTTCCAGGAGTACGGCATCCGCTCGCTGTTCACGCACAAGGGCACCTGGATCGGCACGGCCAACTACGCGAGGATCTTCCACGACGGAGAGTTCTGGCATGTCGTGCTCCGTACCGTCCTCTTCACGGCTGCGTGCGTCTCGCTGACGATGGTCCTCGGCACGGCGATCGCGCTGCTGCTGACTCGGGTCAGCCGTTTCGTCCGCATCGCATTGATGGCCGGGCTCGTGCTCGTCTGGGCGGTGCCGGTGATCGTCGCCGTCGACCTCTGGCGGTGGATGGTCGATTACGAGTTCGGCGTCGCGAACTGGACGCTGACCAAGCTGCACGTCGGCAACTTCGTTCGGCACGACTGGTTTGCGAATCCGTGGAGCGGGCTCGGTGTCTTCGTCGCGCTGATCGTCTGGGGTGCGATCCCGTTCGTCACGATCACCGTCTACGCCGCGCTCGCTCAGGTGCCGAAGGAGCTGCTCGAGGCGGCGGCGATCGACGGCGCCAAGCCCTGGTCAGTCTTCCGCGAGGTGACCATGCCGTTGCTCCTGCCGATCTTCGTGATCCTCACCAGCCTGTCGATCATCTGGGACTTCCAGGTCTTCCAACAGATCTGGGTGATGCTCGACGCGAGGCCCTCGAGCGACTACTACACGATGGCGATCTACGCCTTCCACCAGTCGTTCCAGATCAGCGAGTACGGCCTTGGTGCTGCGATCGCGGTCGTGATGGTCGCGTTCATGTTCGTCGCGACCCTCGTCTACCTCCGGCAGATGCTGAAGACGGGTGAGGTGTATTGAGCCGCAAACGTCTCCGCAATCTCGGCTGGGACGCGATCGGGATTCTCGTCCTGATCGTCATGGTCTTCCCCGTCTACTGGATGGTCACGACGGCGTTCAAGCCGGGGCAGAAGATCCTGAGCTACACGCCGCAGTGGTTCCCCACGCACCCGGTGCTGTCGAACTTCCGGGACGCGATCCACCAGCAGTTCTTCTGGGACGCGGTGAAGAACAGCCTCATCGTCACCAGCGTCGTGGTCGTGCTCTCGGTCGTGCTCGCCTTCCTCGCCGCGTTGGCGCTGGCGAAGTTCAGCTTCTACGGCCGCAAGCCGTTCATCGTCGTCATCCTCGGCGTGCAGATGGTCCCGCTTGCGGCGCTGATCATTCCGCTCTACATCACGATGGCTCGGCTGGGTGAAGTCGACAAGCTCTCCGGCGTGATCATCATGTACCTGACGTTCGCCTTGCCGTTCGCCGTTTGGACGCTGCGTGGCTTCCTGCTCGGCGTGCCCAAGGAGCTGGAGGAGTCGGCAATGGTCGACGGGGCGACCCGCTTCGGCGCGTTCGTGCGAATCCTGCTGCCTCTGCTCGGCCCGGGACTCGTCGCGACGTCGCTCTTTGCCTTCATTCTCGCGTGGAACGAGTTCATCATCGCGTACGTGTTCTTGCACACGCCCGAGAAGCAGACGCTGATGGTGTGGCTGGCGTCGTTCACGACCCTACGTGGCACGGACTGGGGCCCGTTGATGGCAGGCGCGACCCTCTGTGCGCTGCCGGTGATCGTCTTCTTCCTGCTCGTGCAGCGGCGAATCGCGTTCGGGCTCACCGCCGGGGCGGTGAAGGGCTGATGGCCGAGATCGAATTCCTCCACGTCGGGAAGGTGTACGGCGGTGACACGCTCGCCGTGAGCGATCTCAACCTCAAGATCGGCGAGGGCGAGTTCGTCGTGCTCGTCGGCCCGTCCGGTTGCGGCAAGACGACAGCGCTGCGGATGGTCGCGGGGTTGGAGGAGGTCACGGAGGGCGAGGTCCGCATCGGCGACCAGATCGTGAACGACCTCGCGCCGCGCGACCGTGACATCGCGATGGTCTTCCAGAACTACGCGCTCTACCCCCACAAGACCGTCTACGAGAACCTCGCGTTCGGCCTTCGCATGCGCAAGGTGCCGAAAGAGGAACAGCGCCGGCGCGTCGAGGAGATTGCGCAGAAGCTCGGCCTCTCCGACATGTTGCGCCGCCGGCCGGGGCAGCTCTCCGGCGGTCAGCGGCAGCGAGTCGCGATGGGCCGCGCAATCGTGCGCGAACCGAAGGCGTTTCTGATGGACGAGCCGCTGTCGAACCTCGATGCGAAGCTGCGCGTGCAGATGCGCGCGGAGATCTCGCGAATCCAGAAAACACTGCACGTGACGACGCTGTACGTCACGCACGACCAGGTCGAGGCGATGACGATGGGCGACCGCGTGGCCGTCATGCGCGACGGCGTCCTGCAGCAGGTCGACACGCCGCAGAAGCTGTACGACTCGCCCGCGAATCTCTTCGTCGCCAGCTTCGTCGGCTCGCCGCCGATGAATCTCTTCGAGGCGACCGTCGAGCAGGGCGGAACGCAGCTCGCCTTCGGTGAAACGCGGCTCGATCTCGGCTTCCGGTCGCTGCCCGACTACGCGGGGCGGCGGGTCATCGTCGGGATCCGCCCCGAAGAAGTGCGCGAGGCCTCCGGCTGGGACGGCGCACGCGTGCGTGGCCGCGTGCTACTCGTCGAGGCACTCGGCGCAGAACAGATCGTCCACATCCAGATCGCCGCAACACCGCTCGAGCGGGCGGATCTCGTCGACGCCGCGGCCCAACCCCCGGGGCCCTCCCTCGGCGTCGAGGACCTCGAGCGGTCGGTGACGCTCCTCGGCCGCTTCGACCGGCACCTCCTCCTCACGCCGGGCGAAGCGGTCGAGGTTGCGATCGACCCGCGGTTGCTGCATTTCTTCGATCTCGAGACGGGCATCGCGTTGCCGACGGCCGCCGTGCCGGCGGTCGCCGGAGTGGCGGGCTAGCCCATGCGGCTCGGCGTCGGGGCAGCGTTGGTCGAGGGTGCCCTCGTACCCGGCGACGTGGAGGTCGTCGATGGGGCGATCGCCGCGGTCGGGCTCGAGTCGGCGAACGGCAGCGGGATCGCAGCGCCTGGCTTCGTCGACCTGCAGGTGAACGGCTTCGCCGGTGTCGACTTCTTCTCGGCCGACGCCGACGGCTACCGACGCGCCGGACGAGGGCTGCTCGAGTGCGGCGTCACCTCGTACCAGCCGACGTTCATCACCTCGCCGGAGGAGGAGCTGACGGCGGCGCTCGCAGAGGTGCCCGTGAACGGTGCGGCGCCGCGCGTCCTCGGCGCCCACCTCGAGGGACCCTTCATCTCGCCGCAACGGCTCGGGACGCATCCAGCTGACGCGCGGCGCGACCCCGACCCCACGTTGCTCGAACGCCTGCTGGCGGCCGGGCCGGTCAGCCACATGACGCTCGCGCCGGAGCTACCGGGAGCGCTCGAGCTCGTCGAGCTGCTACGGGAGCGCGGAGTGATCGTCTCGTTCGGGCACTCGGACGCGACCGCCGCGGAAGCGCGCGAAGCGTTCACGCACGGGGTCAAGACGGTCACGCACATCTTCAACGCCATGCGGCCGTTCGCGGCGCGGGAGCCGGGACTCGCAGGCGCGGCGCTGGTGACGACCGACGTCGTCGTGCAGGTGATCCTCGACGGGGTGCATCTCGCCGACGACACCGCACGCCTGGTCTGGCAGGCCGCCGGCGGGCGGGTGGCGCTCGTAACCGATGCGATCGCGGCGGCGCACGCGGGTGACGGTGCGTACACGATCGCCGGCGTCGACTTCGAGGTCGAGGACGGCGTCGCGCGCAACGCCGACCAGGTGCTGGCCGGGAGCACCGTCTGCATGATCGACGCAGTGCGCAATCTCGTTGCGCTCGGTGCGCCGGTCGAGGCCGCATTGTCGGCGGCGTCGGCGCTGCCGGCGCAGATCGCCGGCCGGCCCGAGCTCGGGACGCTGGCGCCCGGCACCGTCGCAGACGTGCTCGTGCTCGACGACGCGCTCGGGATCCGCCTCGTGCTCGTCGGCGGCGAAGACGTCCTCGGCTGATACACCGGCTCCATGAGCATCACCTTCCTGAAGCAGAGCGACCTGCCGGCGTCGAATTTCTCGCGGGAGCTCGTCGGGGCTGAGCACGGCGGCGTTCCCGCCTGCGTCATCTTCGTCGACGCCGAGCCGGGCCGAGGTCCGAGGCTCCACAAGCATCCCTACGCCGAGATCTTCTTCGTGCTCGAGGGCGAGGGAACGTTCTCCGACGGGACGAGCGAGCGCGTCGTCGCGCCGGGTGACGTGGTGATCGTCCCGCCGGAGACGCCGCACGCGTTCGTGAACAGCGGCTCGGAGCGGCTGCGGCAGATCGACGTCCACCTCAGCCCGACGTTCGAGACAGACTGGCTCGAAGCCGAGTAGACGTTCGGCTATCCCGCGTCTACCCTGCGTGGACAGACCAGAGGGGGAGGAAGCTTTGAAGAAGCAGATCCTCGCGGCAGTTGCCGCGATCCTTGCGACGGGGTCGATCGTCGGCGGCGCCCTCGCGATCACCAACGGGCAGCCCGACGGCAATGGCCACCCGGAGGTGGGGGCGCTGCTCGCGCAGCACGCGTTCTCCGACGGGACGTGGGAGGAGTGCACCGGCACACTGATCGCACCACACGTGTTCCTGACTGCCGAGCACTGCGACGAAGGCGTCAGCCGTGTGGAAGTCACGTTCGCGCCGACCTTCGACCGCGCGACGAGCACGACGTATTGGGGCACTTGGCACGGCGACTCGCAATACCGCAAGGCGCAGAGTGACCCGCACGACATTGCAGTCGTGGTGCTCGACGACGCGGTGAGCGGGGTCGCGCCGGCGCAGCTGCCGGCCGCGGGATCACTGAGCGGTGTGTCGGGCTCGCAACGGTTTACCCCCGTCGGGTACGGCGCCCAGGCGGTCACGAACGGGCCCGGCGGCAAGACGTTCCACTACGCCGACACGCGCTATGTGTCGACGGGCACGCTCAACTCGGCTCCGGGGAACGACTCCTGGCTCCGGATCTCGCAGAACTCGTCGACCGGCAACGGCGGGACGTGTTACGGCGATTCGGGCGGCCCGAACTTCCTCGGCGCCGGCGCCGACGAGACGCGCATCGTCGCCGCGACGACGATCACCGGCGACACTCCGTGCCGCTCGACGAACGTCGACTACCGGCTGGACAGCCCGTCGGCACGAGCGTTCCTCGCGCAGTTCGTCACGCTGCCGTGAACTGGCACCGCGGAGGAGCCCTGCCGTGCGGGGCTCCTCCGTTCACAGCCGAAGCCGGTAGCGCTTTTGAACCGCTCCAACCCTCACGACGACGTTCAGCAAGCCCCGCGCACGGCCCCGGTACGGCAGCGACACGACCATGTGTGCACGCGGGGCCAACTCGCGGCCGCCGGCATAGCGGAGCAGCGAGATCACCCGTCCGGCACGGACGAGCCTGACCGTCACA
Organism: Gaiellaceae bacterium; assembly: GCA_035262005.1. GTDB lineage: Bacteria > Actinomycetota > Thermoleophilia > Gaiellales > Gaiellaceae > 3-1-20CM-4-69-9. Next base: position 10,886 of record DATFTK010000071.1, read on the forward strand.
CGTCTGCGCAGCGGCTCCGTCACGTTCCCGATATTGGCCAAGGAAACGAGCAGTAGGCGAGGGCGGGCGTGCCTGCGCACACGCACTCCGAGCAGGACGATGTGCCGCACCAGGCGGCCCGGCACCCGGACGCGAACCCTGACGCCGATGCGCATCCGCGCGACGATCCCGGAGCGCTCGAGCGGCTGGGCGAGCAGTAACACCAGCAGCTCGTGATCGCCCGCCCGTGCCCGCGCCGAAGCGCGGGCCCGAACGGTCAGGAGGCGATGCGACCCGGGTCGTAACGTGACCCGGCTCGGACGGATCTGCAGCAAACGCGTGCGTGGGCTCTTCACAACCACTTGGAAGCTGGCCGCCCCTGTGTTGCGAACCTCGAGCGTCCTCGCCGCAGGGGTGGTCAGCACCGCGTGCGTGGGCGAGACAGCCAGCGCAATGCCGCCGAGGAGGGCCGCGATCACCGCGCGATCACGGTGTAGGTCACGGTCGCCGAATAGCGGCCGCTTGCGACCAGCGGGATCGGTGCCGAGAAGCCGATGCGCGTTGGCCAGGCGTCTCCGGTACCCGCGCTCGCCGTGTCCTTCGTCCCGATCGCGAGCGCGGCAGCCGGCGAGACCGGAATCGGCGCGAGCGCTCCGCCTGCGAGTGGAGGCGCGAGCGTCGCGCCTGCAGGCGCCGTTGCGCCGACGGCGAGCGGGAGGTCGTGCGGCGAGAACACCGTGCGCGCAACCGTGAGTGAGTAGCCGGTGGCGTTGTTGCTCGACACCGTGACGTTCTCCGGCAGCGCCGCCGGTGTCGTACCCGCGGCCGCGGTTCCGAAGCTGAGCGACGGGCGGTCGAGCGACACCGACAGGACCGAGCCGACGTCGACGTCGACGTGAGCCGGGCCGCTTGCACCCGGAGAGGACGTGCCAGAGCACACATGCGCAGTGGAAGCGGAGTTGCGCGGATCGGGAGTCGCCGTGGCGAAGTCGTTTGCGTTGTCGCCGGTGTCGGCGCAGCCGGCGTCGCCGCGAATGGCCGAGAGCGTGCTCGACGGAGCGGTCGCCGTTCCCGTGCCTTCGAAGTCGGTTGCGTCGCCATAGCCGACGAGATCCTCCACGCCCGGTGTTGCCGAGCAGCTCCCGGCCGTCGCACCGCACGTGAGCGCGGTGGCGCTACGGACGAGGGCGATCTTGCCGCTGCCGGCGGCGAGGTTGCTCGTCCCCGTTGCGTCCGGCGCGGGCAACGCCGCACCAACCGCTCCACCGGATGCCAGCTGAACGAGGAAGTATTGACCCGGCCCGATCGAGCCGCTCAGCGGCGTCGTCTGCCAGGACGTTCCGGCGGACGTCGCGTACTGCACGCTCCAGCCCGAGAGGTCAGCCGAGCTCGCGCCGGCGTTGAAGAGCTCGACGAAGTCGTTGCGAAACGTCGCGCCGCTGTTTCCGCCGCCGCCGTAGACCTGGCTGACGACGACACCCGACGTGGACGCAACGGCGGCGCTCGGCACGAGGAATAGCGCGGCGAGCACGACGACAAGCAGTGTTCTTGGCATGCCTGCTCCGATCGGTCGAAGAACGAGTCGCCGTTCTGGATAGACGAGCGTCGGGCGTCGCGAAAGTGTCCGTTCGTGTTTCGACGCACTTCGGAAACGAAGGCGTGACGCTTTTAGCTCGGCCAGCCGGCGGCGCACGCGACGGAGCCGTCGGGACGGACGAGGCGAGCCGGCAGTGGATCGAGCGGTGATCGGTCTTGCAGCAGCCCGACCCGCCGGAGTACTGTCGGTAGAGGTCCTGGAACCACCGAGGGGTCACCCGCCGACGGGGGGAGTCGCGATGACTGGCACTCTCGCAGCCGCCACCGAGATCCGGCCGTTTCAGGTCGAGATTCCCGAGGAGCAGCTTGCGGAGCTGCGCCGACGCGTCGATGCGACGCGCTGGCCCAGCAAGGAACTTGTCTCAGACAGGTCGCAGGGCGTGCAACTGGAGGCGCTCCAAGCCCTCGCGCGCTACTGGACGAAGGAATACGACTGGCACGCGTTCGAGGCGAAGCTGAACGCGCTGCCGCAGTTCACGACCGAGATCGACGGCGTGGAGATCCACTTCATCCACGTCAAGTCGCAGCACGAGGACGCGCTGCCGCTGATCATGACGCACGGCTGGCCGGGCTCGATCGTCGAGCTGCTCGAGGCAATCGGCCCGCTGACGGACCCGACTGCACACGGCGGGGGCGCCGAGGACGCGTTCCACCTCGTGCTGCCGTCGCTCCCGGGCTACGGCCTCTCCGGAGAACCGACCGAGGTCGGCTGGTACACCGGTCGCGTCGCGCAGGCGTGGGCGGAGCTGATGCACCGCCTCGGCTACGGCCGCTACGTCGCACAGGGCGGCGACCAGGGTGCCGCCGTCACGGACGACATGGGCCACCTGGCACCCGCGGGCCTGATCGGCATCCACCTGAACCTGCTCAGGTCGGCGCTCGGGGACGCCGGCGCGATGCCGAAAGAGTCCAAGGACGAGCTTGCAGCGCTCGACGCCGTCGCCACGTTCAGGAAGAGCGGTTTCGGCTACTTCCTCGAGCAGAGCACGAGGCCGCAGACGATCGGCTACGCCCTACTCGACTCCCCCGTCGCTCTCGCCGGGTGGATGCTCGATCACGACACGGACAGCTACTACAAGATCGCCGGCGCCTTCGTCGAGGAGAAGCCTTCGGGCAATCTCTCCCGCGATCACATCCTCGACAACGTCACGCTGTACTGGGTGACGGCCACCGGGGCCTCCGCCGCGCGGTCCTACTGGGAAGGCGGACGGGCGGCGGCGCTCGCAGCCGGCAGCGCTCCGTCTCCGGTGACGATTCCGGTCGGCTTCACGACGTTCCCCGGCGAGATCTTCCGGGCGCCCCGCAGCTGGGCCGAGGCGGTGTACCCGAACCTCGTCTACTACAACGAAGTGGACAAAGGAGGCCACTTCGCGGCCTGGGAGGAGCCGGAGCTCTTCGCGAGCGAGCTGCGGGCCGCCTTCAGGTCACTGCGCTAGCCACTCACAGACCCGTTTCTGCAACGACACGGCCGGCCGCGACCGCGTCCTTCAACGCGCCGTAGTCGCGTTCGTTCTGATCCGCATAGTCCTCGGCGAACGAGGAGAGCGCCCGCTCGAATGCAGTGCTCCCGCCGAGATAGGCTGC
>DATFTK010000072.1:0-15659 GCA_035262005.1 Gaiellaceae bacterium
GGGACCACATCCTCGGGAACATGCTCTTCCTCGCCGTGTTCGGCAAGAACGTCGAGGACTCCTTCGGGCATCTCCGCTACCTGATCTTCTACTTTGCGGGCGGATTCGTCGCGATGATGACGCAGACGCTGATGACGCTGGCGTTCGGCACCGTAGCCGAAGGCCGCGTGCCGAACCTCGGAGCGAGCGGCGCGATTGCTGCCGTTCTCGGGGCGTACTTCGTGCTCTATCCGAACTCGACGGTGCTCGGGCTGATCGTGATCGTCCCGGTGCGGATCTCAGCCTGGTTCTTCCTCGGCTTCTGGTTCCTGTATCAGCTGTTCGAAGCGAACTTCGGGCTCTTCGGCTCGACGGCCAACGGTGGCGGCGTCGCGTTCTTCGCTCACGTCGGCGGGTTCATCTTCGGGGTGATCGTGGCGTACGTCCTCAGCAGCATCGGGCGCGTCGCGCCTCAAGGCGGACAGCCCGTTCCTGCCTGACCGTCTCGCCGCGCACTTTCCGCAAGCATTCAGCGGCTGCACCGATGCCCCGCCGCGTCGTCGCGGACATGATTATGGCGACCGGTGATTCGCGAGTACGGTGCCCGCGGCCGGAAAACGAAAGGGGCCACCATGTCCGAAAACGACTTGGCACGCCACGTCAACGACGAGCTGCACTGGGATCCGAAGGTCGACAGCGCAGCCGTTGCCGTCTCGGTCGACCACGGCGTCGTGACGTTGCGCGGGACGGTCGGCAGCTTCCGCGAGAAGCAGGATGCCAAGCACGACGCCGAGCGTGTCTACGGGGTCACAGGCGTCAAGAACGACCTCGACGTGCGCATCCTGAACGAACACCGCCGTTCGGACGCCGAGCTCCGCGGCGACGTCCTGCAGGCGATGATGCTGGACAGCCTCATTCCCTCGACCGTCGACGCGAAGGTCGACAACGGCGTCGTCAAGCTGACGGGCAAGGCCAACTGGCAATACCAGCGTGACGAGGCCGAGACCGTCGCAGGGAACTTGCTCGGCGTGATGGGAGTCGAGGACGACATCGAGCTCATCGCGCCCGGGCCGGCCGCGCACGATGTCGAGCACTCGATCAAGAAGGCGATGGAGCGGAACGCGAAGCTCGACGCCAAGAGCGTCAAGGTCGAGAGCTCGGACGGCACGATCACGCTCCGCGGAACGGTCAGCTCCTGGGCCGACCACGACGAGGCGGTCGCGGCCGCATGGGCCGCGCCGGGCGTCACGAACGTGAAGGACCACATTCTCGTCGCCTACTGACGAGGCGACCGGCGGCACGGGCCGCTCCGCGGGCCCGTGCTCCCTCGCCGGAAAGGAACTGCCACCCCGATGCAGCAATCAGCTCTCCTGAAGAACGTCTCGCACATCTCGCTCCTCGAACCGAACCCGGCACTCGCCGAGCAGATGCGGAAGCGAGCCGAGAGCGTCCAGAACCGTATCGCCGACCGGATCACGGCGTTTGCCGGCTCGATGGCGTTCGTCTACATCCACGTCATCTGGTTCGCGTCGTGGATCGGCTTCGGCGTCGAGAGGTATCCGTACGGTCTGCTGACAATGATCGTGTCGCTCGAGGCGATCTTCCTCTCGACCTTCGTGATGATCAGCCAAAATCGAGCCGACGCAAAGCGCCAGGTGATCGCCGACCAGCAATGGCAGACGGTCAAGGAGGAGGACGGCCAGAACGAGCAGCTGCTGGATCTGTCGAATCAGATCCTCGCGCTCACGCAGGCGATCCATGAGTACACCAGCCCGGGCACGAAGGCGGCGTCCTCCTCGGCGACAACCTAGGTCGCGGGCTGAACCTGAGCCAGTCGATGGGCGCGGGCCGTCGCCGCTTGCTGAAGCTGCTCCTGCGCATCGACCGTGCCGGCCTCGCTGACCCGGTGCCAGTTCCCATCGGAATCGAGCTCCCAGGCGAGGACGTCGTCGGCCTCGAGTAGATCGAGGATCTCGTCGAGTCGACGCTGCAACGTCGGCTCGACCACGGGCGCGAGCACCTCGACTCGTCGGTCGAGGTTGCGTTGCATGAGATCGGCGGACCCGATCAGGTAGACGGCTTCGTCATCGCGCCCGAAGCGGTAGATCCGAGAATGCTCGAGGTAGCGACCTACTACCGAGCGAACCTGGATCGTCTCCGACAGGCCCGGGACGCCGGGACGCAAGCAGCAGATGCTGCGCATGATCAGATCGATTTCCGCGCCCGCGCGAGCTGCCTCGTACAGAGCGTCGATCATCTCCGGATCGACAAGGCTGTTGAGCTTCATCGAAATCCGCCCGCCTTCGCGGGCCTGCCCCTGAATCAGGCGCAGAAGCCCGGCCCGCATCTCCGCCGGAGCGACGAGCAGCGTGCCGAAGTCTCTCTGCCGGCTGTAGCCGGTCAGGAGGTGAAAGACGTCTGCAACCTCAGCCGTGATCTCGGGATCGGCCGTGAGGATGCCGAGATCTTCGTAGCTCCGTGCCGTGTCCGGGTTGTAGTTGCCCGTGCCGATGTGCGCGTAGCGGCGAAGGCCGTCGCCCTCGTCGCGCACGATCAGGCAGAGCTTGGCATGCGTCTTGAGGCCGACGACGCCGTAGGTGACGTGGACGCCGGCGTCCTCGAGGCGCTGGGCCCATTCGATGTTCGCCTCCTCGTCGAAGCGTGCCTTGAGCTCGAGCACGCAGACGACCTGTTTTCCCTCACTCGCCGCAAAGACGAGCGCCTCCATGATGTCGCTTTCGTCGCTCGACGTTCGATAGAGGGTCTGCTTGATCGCGAGCACCGCCGGGTCGTGTGCCGCCTGCTCGATAAAGGCTTCCACCGAGGTCTCGAACGAGTCGTAAGGATGCTGGACGAGGACGTCGCCGGCCTGGATCACGTCGAAGATCCCCACCGGCCGCGAGTCCTTCGTCGCGACAAGCCTCGATTGCGTCACCGGAGTCCAGCGTTCGGGCTTCAAGTCGGGACGGTCGAGCGAGACGATCGACCAGAGCCCGCTCAGCCCGAGCGGCCCATCGACGGTGTAGACATCGTCCGGATGAAGGCGAAGCTCGCGTGTCAGGAGCTTTCGCGTTTCCTCGGACATCGACTCGTCGATCTCGAGCCGGACGACGATCGGCGACCGGCGTCGACGGGCCAGGACCGACTCCACTGCGGCGATCATGTCCTCGGTACCGTCGAGGTCGATGTCGTAGTCGGTGTTCCGGGTGACCCGGAACACCGAGCACTCGACGATCTCCATGCCCGGGAACAGGGTGGAGAGCCGTCTCGCGATCAGCTGCTCGACCGGCACGAACCGCTCACCGTCGGCCGTTGCGACGAAGCGTGGCAAGAGCGGGGGAACCTTGACGCGAGCGAGCCGTCGCACGAGCTCGCCCGGGGCGCGGACGACCACTGCGAGGTTGAGCGAGAGGTTCGAGATGTACGGAAAGGGATGCGCCGGGTCGACGGCAAGCGGCGTCAGCACCGGCTCGATGCGCTCTTCGTAGACCTGATCCAGGAAGGCGTGGTCCTCGTCGCTCAACTGCTCCCACGCCATCAGATGGATCCCGGCGTCGGCAAGGTCGCGGACGTGGCCCTCGAAGATCTCGTCGCGCTGCTCGATCAGCGTCCGTACGCGCTCGCCGATCATTCGAAGCCGTTGCTTCGGGCTTTCTTCCGCACCGTCGTGCCCGACACCTGCCTCGAGTTGCATCTTCAGGCCGCCCACCCGGACCTGGAAGAACTCGTCGAGATTGCCGCTGAAGATCGCCAGGAACTTCGTCCGCTCGAGAAGCGGCAGCGAGCGGCGCTCCGCGAGCGCCAGGACGCGGGCATTGAAGTCGAGCCAGGATAGCTCGCGGTTGAGATAGCGGCCTTCGACCGCGGCTTCGTCGCCGACGACCTCGATTCCACGGGGAGCGCCAGCGCTCAGGGGTGACGGATTCTCTGTCGTCATGCCTTCTCGTGATGCCGCCCTGGGCACGGGCGGGTCGAACCCAGACTGGATCGTAGCGCCGCTGACGCGTGGCCTGAACGACGGTCCGGTTCCCGGTGTCGAAACGTGTACTGACTTGACAACATGGGTGCCGCCGGGAGACAGTCCCACTAGCGTGGAACTCCGTGAACACGAACAGGTCGAAGTGACGGCTCACCTGCTGCGCAATCAACACGTCACGATCGGGCGCCTTTCGGACACCGACCTCGTCGAGGAGCTGCTGCTCGCGGCGATGGTTCCTGATCACGGCCGGGTCGAGCGCTTCAACGAGCTGCTTGCGGAGCGCAAACGCCGCGCTCGAGAGCCGTAGTCACCTAATCTCGGCCGATGCGCGTCTTTGTCGCCGGCGCCAGCGGCGTGCTCGGCGTGCGGCTTGTGCCGCTGCTCGTTGCCGCCGGTCACGAGGTGGCAGGGATGACGCGTACGCCGGGCAAACTGGAGCTGCTGCGGTCGCTCGGCGCGAAGCCCGTGCTCTGCGATGTCTACGACGCGGTCGCACTGCGCGGTGAGGTCGTGGCGTTCGGGCCCGAGGCGGTCGTGAACGAACTGACGGACCTGCCGGACGAAGCAGCGACCATGAATGAGGCGAATGCCCGCATGCGACGCGACGGCACGCACAACCTGCTCGCGGCCGCCATGGCGGCGCTCGCCCCGCGCTTCGTCGCGCAGAGCATTGCGTGGCAGCTGCCGGGCGACGCCGGCGCGGCGGTCGCCGAGCTCGAGCGGGTCGTGCTCGACGCGGGCGGGGTCGTCGTGCGGTACGGCCGGCTGTACGGCCCTGGTACCTACTACGAAGACGAGAGGCCTGAGCCGCCGCGCGTCCAGGTCGACGCTGCGGCCCGTCGTACGATCCCCGCACTGGACGGGGCAACCCGGATCGTCGAAGTCACGGAAGATTCCTGAGTGTCGGAGATGAAGGAACGGATGCTTCGCGGCGACCTCTATCTCGCCGACGATCCGGAGCTGGTCGCGGGCCGTGCGCGTGCGCGGGAACTGCTCGAGCGCTTCAACAAGACGGGCCCGTCGGAGAAGAACGAGCGCAGGCGTCTGCTTGGCGAATTGCTCGGTGACTTGGGCGAAGGCGTGGTCGTGATGCCGACGTTTCGCTGCGACTACGGCAGTCACATCTCGATCGGCGACGGCACGTTCGTGAACTACGACTGCGTGATGCTCGACGTCGCACCGATCCGGATCGGCGCCGCGTGCCAGCTCGCGACTCGGGTCCAGCTGCTCGCCGCGACGCACCCGGTCGATCCGGGGCCGAGGCGGGAGGGCTGGGAGTGCGGTCTGCCGATCACGCTCGGTGACAACGTCTGGCTCGGCGGCGGCGTCATCGTCTGCCCCGGCGTCACGATCGGAGACGACACCGTCGTCGGCGCCGGCGGCGTTGTCACCCGCGACTTACCTGCCGGCGTGGTCGCCTTCGGCGTTCCGGCCGTCGTCCACCGCGAGATCGCCTGACGGCCTACGGAATCGTGATCCGCGCGAGCTTCGCCGGGTCGACCACGAAGTCGAGCGCAGTGATGCGGCCGTTCGCAACGGTGACGCCGACCACGGCGAACGGACGGCCGGGGCGACCGATGACGGCCCCCGCCGCGCCGTTGACGGTCGCCGGCCGGGCGAACGGGGCCATCGAGGTCCAGCGGCGCGCCTCGGTGACGACCGCAGCTCGACCGACGATCGGCGGATGTGCGAGCGGGCTCCCGGGACCGCCATCGACGCGCAAGGTGACCTCCGGGTCGAGCAGCTCGAGCAGCGCGTCGAAGTCTCCCTCACGCGCAGCAGCCAGAAACGCATCGACGAGCCGCTGCTGCTCCGTCAGCTCGACGTCCGGCTCGAGGCTCGCACGCTGGACGCGGCGGCGCGCCCGGCTCGCGAGCTGGCGCGCAGCGTCGGGGCTACGCCCGACAATCGACGCGATCTCGTCGAACGGCACCGCGAACATGTCGTGCAGAACGAACGAGAGCCGCTCGGCCGGCGTAAGCGTCTCGAGCACGATGTAGAGCGCGAGCCCGACGCCGTCCGCGATCAGCGCTTCGTCCTCCGGGGTCGGGCGGTCGTCGATCGCGACGATCGGCTCCGGCATCCAGGAGCCGACGTACTCCTCGCGGCGTGAGCGACGCGCCCGGAGCATGTCGAGCGAGACGCGGCTCACGACCGTCGTCAACCACGCGGCGAGGTTCTCGACCGACGATTCGTCGGTCCGGCTGAGCCGGAGCCAGGCCTCCTGCACGGCGTCGTCGGCCTCTTCGACCGTGCCGAGCATGCGGTAGGCGATCCGGCGGAGCTGCGGCCGCTCCCGCTCGAACCGCTCGGCCAGGAAATCGCGATCTCTCATCTCACCTGTACGACGTATCCGAGCCCACGAATGTGACAACGCGGCCGTGTCACACATCCTGCCCGCGAAGCGTCATCTAGACGAAGACAGATCGCCAAGGAGGCAAGACAGAAATGCTCACCGAAGTCGAAGCACCATCGTTTCTTGCGACGCGTCGAGGCAAGCTCACGCTCGCGCTGCTCTGCGCGATCGCGTTCCTCGACTTCGTCGACGGTTCGATCACGAATGTTGCACTTCCCACGATCAGGAACTCGCTCCACTTCTCCCTCGACGGCCTGCAATGGGTCCCGAGCGCCTACCTGCTCACGTACGGCGGCTTCATGCTGCTCGGGGGGCGGCTCGCCGACCTGTTCGGCCGGCGACGCGTGCTCGTCACGGGAATCCTGATCATCGGCGTCTCGTCGATGGTCGGTGGGTTTGCGCAGAGCGCGGGCGTTCTCATCGCTGCACGGCTCACGCAGGGCCTCGGTGCGGCCCTCACGCTCCCGGCCGCGCTCTCGATCCTCACGACGAAGTTCGCGGAGGGGAGAGACCGTCACACGGCACTCGGCGCCTGGGGCGGGATCGCCGGTCTGGCGTCGGCGGCCGGCGTGCTGCTCGGCGGCCTGCTCGTGGAAGGTCCCGGCTGGCGCTGGGTCATGTTCGTCAACCCGATCGCGTGCGCGCTCGTGCTGCTGCCGGTCTTCCGGTTGATCGAGGGGGAGCGGGGCCGCCGGCGGCTCGCGAACTTCGACGGCCTCGGCGCACTGCTCGTCACCGGCGGGATGCTGCTGCTGGTCTACGCGCTCGTGCGTGCGCCGATCGCAGGTTGGGGAAGCGCGCGGACAGTCGGCGAGCTCGCCGGCGCCTTCGCGTTGCTGGCGGCGTTCCTCCTGAACGAGTTGCGCCAGCGGGAGCCGCTTGCGCCGCTGTCGATCTTCCGGATCAACGGGCTCGGTTTCTCGAACCTGACGCAGCTCGTCGCGTTCGCCGGCGTCCTCGCGCTGTTCTTCTTCCTCACCCTGTACATGCAGAACGTGCTCGGTTACTCCCCGCTCCAGACGGGACTCGCGTGGCTACCGCTCTGCTTCGCGGTCGCGATCAGCGCGGGAATCGCAGCGCAGCTGCTCTCGCGCGTCGGAACGAGGCCGGTCATCGTCGTCGGCGCGATCATCGCCGCGGCCGGCCTGTACATGCTCTCACGCATTCCGGTCGACGGCTCGTACGTTGCCGACCTGCTGCCCGGGACGCTCGTGCTCGCGGTCGGGGGCGCAGCCGTCTTCGTCGGCGTCACGACGGCGGCGAACGCGGGCGTACCGGCCGACAAGGCCGGGCTGGCCGCGGCGCTGCTGAACGCGTCCCAGCAGCTCGGCGGCGCACTCGGTCTCGCGATCTTCACCGCGGTGGCGACGAGCCGCACGAACCACTTGCTCGCGTCGGGCACGCCGGTCGCGCACGCCCAGACGTCGGGCTTTCAGCGGGGGTTGCTGCTCGGCAGCATCTTCCTGCTCGTCTCGGCGGTGATAGCCCTGCGGGCGACCAACACCCGCGGCGAGACGGAGGAGCCGGCGGTCGAAGCCGAGCCCGAGGTGCCGCTCGCGGCGTGAGCGTCGAGCTACGGCGGGCGGTGGCCGCGGTCGGCCGTCTCCTCGAGGATGCCCTTGAGGGTGACGAGATCGGCGGCCACCGCCGCCGCGTCGCGCGATCCATGCTCAGGCAAGCGGCGTCGCCAGCAGCGCGATCGTCGGCTCGCCGCGCTCCCCGAGCAAAGCCTCCGCGTCGGCATCGCTCGTCCCCACGTTCATGACCGGGGCGGCGACCGCGGCCAGGAAAGCGTCCGGCGGCTCGAGGAAGTCGATCGCCTCGGTGCGGTAGTGCATCGGCACGACGAGCCTCGGATCGAGCTCCCGCACGAGCGCCGCCGCGGCTTCGCCGCCGACGGTCGGACCGCCGCCGATCGGCAGGAAGAGAACGTCGACGTCACCGAGCGCCGAGCGTTGTTCCTCCCGCAGCGCGCTCTGCCCGAAGTCGCCGAGGTGCGCGACGGACAGGCCGTCGAGCGTGAAGCGGAAGATCGTGTTCGAGCCGCGCTGCGTGCCGGCGGCCGCATCGTGCTCCGACGCGATACCGACGACCTCGCCGACGGGCGATTCGTAGGTGCCCGGCGCACGCAGGACCGTCGGCTCACCGCCGACCGCGTCGACGCCGTTGTGGTCGCCGTGCTCGTGCGTAACGAGCAGGAGGTCGGCGACGACACCCTCGATCGGCGGGTAGCGAAACCTCCCGCTCGCGAAGAGCGCCTCGCTGAAGGGATCGATGAAGACGGTCTTCTCGCCGTCGAGCAGGAACGACGACTGTCCGTACCAGCGAATCCGCATAAGGCGGCATCGTAGTGGCACTTCCTTGCACCAGGTGCCACCAGTTCGTCACCACCCGGTCTCCACGGAACGGGTAATGATCCCCCGGTTACGTCAACGACCGAGGGAAGGGGAGATGGATCTGATGAAGGGTCTACTCGGTCGACGCGGCTTCATGCTGCTCGGCCTCCTGGGCGCGACGACGGCGTTGCTCGCCGCGGTCGCGGCAATCTCGACGAGCGCCAACGCCGGTCCGACGGCCGCCCGCGCGGAAAGCGCAGCGGCGGCACCGTCATGCAATCTCGGCAAGGGCGTCAAGCACGTGATCAACATCGTGTTCGACAACGTGCACTTCTCACGGGACAACCCGAACGTCCCGTCCGACCTCGAGCAGATGCCGCACCTGCTGAACTTCCTGCAGAGCAACGGGACGGTTTTCTCGAACTCGCACACACCGCTGATCGCCCACACGGCGAACGACAGCCTCACCATCTACAGCGGCCTCTACGGCGACCGGCACGGTCAGCCGGTGGGGAACTCGTACAAGGTCTACAACCCGAATGGCTCGACCGACCCCGCGACGTCGTTCGTCTACTGGACGTCGCCGATCATCGACACCAAGAACAACCCGCCCAACGCGACCTTCCCCAACCCGGTCGACAAGACGCCCTCGATGCTCTTCGGCGGCACGAGCGACAAGGTCACGCCTGCGCCGTGGGTGCCGTTCACGCGTGCAGGTTGCACGGTCGGCGACTTCTCGACCGCCAACATGGTGCTCGAGAACCCCTCGGTCGACGTGCCGACGGCGTTCGGCGCGGACTCAGCGGAGGCAAAGGAAACGGCAGCCAATGGCGACCCGTTCAAGGACATCCAGGTCGCGAAATATGCGGGCGAGGCGATCCACTGCGCGCAGGGCGCGACGATCTGCTCGTCCTCGCCGAGGGCTCTGGCCGATCAGCTGCCTGACGAGCCAGGCGGCTACGACGGCTACCAGGCGCTCTTCGGCGCGCAGTACATCGCTCCGGCGATCGGCGGAGGCGCGAACCAGTTCCACGACGGGTACCGCGTTACGGACGGCGACGGAAACCTCGTCGACCTCGACGGGAACACGCTCAAGGAGACGTTCACCCAGACGCCGGGCTTCACCGGGTTCAGCCCGACGGCGACGCAGACGCTCGCCGTCATGGCCGACATGCAGGAGGCCGGGATCCCGGTCACCTACGGCTACATCTCCGACCTGCACGAGAAGAAGGCGGATACGAGGGTCGGCTGCACCACGACCGCAAACTCGGCGACCGCCACTCGTCCGGTCGGCCCAGGCGACTCGTGCTACGTCACGAACGCCCAGCACTACGACGCCGCGTTCCAGAAGTTCTTCGATCGGCTCGCGGCCGACGGGATCACGCCGGCGAACTCGCTGTTCGTGATCAGCGCGGAGGAGAACGACCAGTTCGCCGGCGCAAACGTCGGGCGCGGGATCGAGCCCAGCCCGGCAGGCTGCAACGGGGTGACCGCCCCGCCATGCCAGTACCCGACCGGCTCGATCGGCGAGCTGTCGGCGAACATCAAGGGCCTGCTAGCCGGCACGCCTTCGGCCTCGACGCCATTCGACATCGAGCCGCAGGGTGCTGCGATCTACGTCAACGGCAATCCCGGCGCGAACGACCCGAAGGTTCGCCAGCTCGAGCGTGACACGGCCGCGATGACGTCGAGCGTCACGTACGGCAAGGCCGCCACGGAGAAAATCGCCAAGTACCAGGCAGGGGCGCTCGAGCAGCGCGTGCTCCACGAACAGACGGGGGACCCGCTGCGCACGCCGACGTACACTCTGTTCCCGAAAGGCGACTACTTCTTCGGGACGTCGGGAGCGAACGTCTCGAAGTTCGCGAACTTCGCCTACGACCACGGCTACTACAGCCCGAACATCGACATCACCTGGGTCGGGATGGCCGGCCCGGGAGTCGCTGTTCGGGGCGTCGACGGGCCGCAACCGGCCGAAGGCAACCAGCCGAAGGATCCGGAGGGGAACAACACCGTTCCCGAGGCGAGCACGGTCGGCACGTGGGTCGAGGAGACCGACATCCGGCCGACGATGCTGTACCTGGTCGGCCTGAACGACGACTACCTGTCCGACGGCCATGTCATCACCCAGGCCCTGTCGTCCGTGCCTGGCCCGCTCGCGGCAACGGCCGATCTGGCGAAGGGGTACGACCAGATCAACTCGAGCGTCGGCGACTTCGCGACGAACACGTTGATCGCGGACACTCAGGCGCTCGCGTCCGGCTCCGCGTCCGACGACTCGGCGTACGTGACCGAGCAGGAAACGCTGCAGCAGCTCGCCGCCGATCGTGACAACGCGGCGGCGAAGATCAAGCAGACGCTCGCGGACGCCGCCGGCGGCAAGATGCCGAACAACGGCGAGATCCAGAGCGGCTTGTCGCACGTGAAGGAGCTTCTGAAGCGCGCGCAGAAGCTCGCGGGGAGCTAGCCTCGACGCACCGCGGCCGGGGGCGGGTTCGCCCGCCCCCGGCCGGTGCGGTTTCGAACCGCGGCTCGCAGGATCGTGAACAGCACAGGCTCGCGTTCGGAATAAGGCCCGACCGAATCGAGGAACGGGAAGTCCGTCGGCGCGACCTCGATGCGAACGAGCGACCGGACCGACTCCATCGAGACCCACTGCGCCGTGTCGAAGACGCCGAGCAGCGGCGGCTCCGGACGGAACGGCCCGCGCGGCAGGACGTACAGCGATCCCGGACCAAAGCGAGCATCCAGATCGATCGGCGGCAGCAGCGAAAAGTTGTACCAGCGCGGGTACACCTCCGATCCTGCGACGGCGATCGACCCGTTTCGTGTTCCGAACGGCGCGTCGCGGCGAAGGATGGCGAAGTAGATCGCCCACACCGGGTCGTCGGTCGCGTAGACCGCCTGCTGGTTGCCGAACTCCGTCGAGTCCCGCGACAGACGGATCGGCTCCAGGGTCTCGATGTCGCTGCGCGCCGATCCGTGAAAGAGAACGTCTCTGCGCTCGGTCAACCAGCGGAGGAGTTCGACCTTCGCCAACGGCCCCGACTGGACGGCCTCGCCGTCTCCGGCCTCGAGTCGGTCGGCGATGCGCTGAAGCGACTCTTCAGCGTCCGGCTCGACCACGACAGGCTGGAGCGACGGCAGGCCCGAGCCGCGGAGAAGAAGGGGTGCGACAACCCTCAGCATTGCCGCGCTCATTGTGTCGAGCGCAGATACTCAGCCGGTGGTGACGGCATCTCCTCTGGTCGCGGCCGTGCTCGACAACCTCTGGCACTGGACCGTGCACGTCTTCGAGCGCATCGGAGACGTCTCGCCGTATTTGCTCCTGCTCGCGCTCGTCCTCAAGACCGGCGAGTCGGCGTTCATCGGACTGGCGTGGCGCAACATCCTCCGCGCGTCGTATCCGAAGAGCGGCGTCCGCTTCAAGACTGCCTGGGGCGCCTCTCAGGGTGGGACCGCGATCAACGCGGTCCTGCCGGTGCAGGGCGGAACCGCGGCAATGATCGGGATCCTCCGCGCCGCCGTTCCCGGGTCGACGGTCTCGGGGCTGACCGTCGCGACGGTTGTCGAGTCCGTCTTCTTCCTCGCCGTAAGTGTCGCGATCGTCGTCATCACAGCCGTCGCCCGCCCGCACACGGTGTCGAAGGGATCGCCGTCGAACGAAACGGGAGGCTTTCTCGCGTCGCACCCATGGGTCGTGCCTGTCGCCCTCGTCGCCGTGGCCGTGATCCTCTACTTCCTGTGGCCGCGGCTGAAGCCGCGCCTGCTGGACGAGTGGCACAAGGCGAAGCAGGGTGCGCGCATCTTCGGCGACTGGGGTCGTTATGCGCGTGACGTCGCGCTGCCGTCGAGCGGCTCGTACGGCTGCCGCATCGGGGTGAACATCGTCTTCATGACGGCGTTCGACATCCCCGTCACCCTGTACACCGTCTTTCTCGTCGCGTCGTCGCACATGCTGTCCCAGCTGTTCGCGATCACGCCGGGCGGCGTCGGGCAGACTCAGGCGCTCGACATCGCGACGCTGCGCCACTACGCGTCGAGTCACAGCGTCGCGGCGTTTTCGATCACCCAGGACTCGGTGATCACCCTCTGGAACGTCGTGCTCGGAATCGTGGTGATGCTCTGGGCGTTCGGCTGGCAGCAGATGAAGACGCTGCTGCCGCGACCGCATCACGGAGCTCCACGCCAGCAGCCGGAGACGGAATAGCGTCTCTCTGGTGAGCCAGATCGAGCGCGAGAGGCGCGAGCGGAAACGCGGGCGCAGCGCCGGCATGCTTCGGCTTCCTAGCTGTCCGGGTACTCGTCCTTCCGCCACGCACGCGGCTCTGCGGGCGGCGCGATCGGCGTGCGGGCGAGCAGGAAGTTGTAGTACGGAGCCACGAACGGGTCCGGTGCCATCACCGTGTACGTGTGGTAGACGGTGCCGTTCTCCCGGGCGAACGCGATCCAGCCGGGCCCCTCGCGCAACCCGTCCTTGAGCTCGGCGCCGATCTGCCCCGACCACTCTTCGAGCCACTCGGGCGGGTTCTCGACCAACTCTTTGACCTGCGGGACCTGCTCGGCCTGCTCCTCGCTCATGGCGAGCCCGAAGTCGAAGGCGAAGTCGCTGTCGTAGGTCGAGACATACGGGAAGTGCCACCCCATCCGCCGCTTGTACGCGGCGAGTCGATCGATCGGCGCGCGTGAGAAGCAGACCAATGTCACGTCGCGGTGGTTCAGGTGGACGAGCGGCCCGTCGAGGCAGTCGGCGAGACTCGTGCACCCCGGGCACGCGCCGTTCTCGTAGTCCGGGCCGAACATGATGTTGTAGGCAAGGAGCTGCGAACGGCCGTCGAACAACTCGGCAAGTGTCTTCTTGCCGTCTTCGGTATCGAAGACGTACTCCTTCTCCACCGGCACCCACGGCAGCTGGCGGCGCTTGCTCTCGACCTCTTCGTCCCGCTGTGCCTGCTCGGCCTCGAGTTTCGCGAGCTCGTCCCGCGCAGCCTGCCACTCCTCACGCGTTCCGGTCGTGTTCTCAGCCATGCTCGACCTCCTCGGTCACAGGTTGTGGAAATACAGACCCGGCTCCGTCGGCAAACTCATCGGTCGACGTGGCGGTTCTCCTGCGGAACGGCGTTGCGATCGAGCGCCCACTCGAGGTGGCGCTCGGCTTCCTCGAGACCTATGGACGCGACGGTGCCGCCGCGACCGGGCCCGAAGTGTTCGACGAACCGGATCTGCGCTTCGCAAATCGCTGGGGCGCCCGGATCTCGGCGGCACAGATCGACATGATCCTCGGGCGGCGGCACGCGATCGAAGCCGCGCTGGGCGCGATCGCGCGGGATGCGTCGCTGGCGGGGGCCGCGAGACATGTCCCCTGGGTGCCCATGAAGCAGCTGTTCGAAGCATTCGCGGGCATCGACGGAGTCGGCTTCTCGAAGATGACGAAGGCGCTGCACCGCAAGCGCCCGGCCCTGATCCCGATGCTCGACAGCATCGTCCAGGCCTACCTCGAGGAAGACGACCCCGGGCCGACCGTCACGTTCGGCGAGCGAGCGCTCGCGCTCACCCGCGGCTACAAGCGGGACCTCGACCGCAACCGAGGCGCCCTGCGCGCGGTGCAGCGGGAGCTCGCCCGGCGCGACTACGACGTCAGCGCCGTGCGGCTCCTCGACATCCTGATCGTGTCTACGCCTTAGCCGCTTCCGCCCGCTCGGGGAGAACCCAGTCGGGGCGGATGAAGTGGCACGTGTACCCGTTCGGGTACTTCTCGAGGTAGTCCTGGTGCTCGGGCTCGGCCTCCCAGAACGGCCCGGCCGGCGCAACCTCCGTCACGGCCTTGCCCGGCCAGCGGCCGGAAGCGTCGACGTCGGCGATCGTCTCCTCGGCGATGCGCCGCTGCTCGTCGTCGAGATAGAAGATCGCGGAGCGATAGCTCGCCCCGATGTCGTTCCCCTGCCGGTTGACCGTCGTCGGGTCGTGGATGCGGAAGAAGAACTCGAGCAAGTTGCGATACGACGTGCGCTCGGGATCGAAGACGATCTCGATCGCCTCGGCGTGCGTGCCGTGGTTCCCGTAGGTCGCGTTCGGCACCTCGCCGCCGCTGTAGCCGACCCTCGTCGAGATCACGCCCGGCTGGCGGCGAAAGAGATCCTGCATCCCCCAGAAGCACCCGCCGGCCAGGATTGCCTTTTCCGTTGTGTTGGTCATGGAGACACTGTAGCCACCCCTGCATCGTTCGAAGTGGCGCACGGCTGGTGACGACCTGGTTGCAGCGCCGCGAAAACCGGGCTCCTCCGACCGGGCCATGAGCTACATGAACTGGAGTGGACGCAATGCACGCACGCTGCGACCTCCACGTTCATTCGGTGCACTCACGCGACAGCGGCAACTTCGCCGTTCGCCGCGCACGCGTCGGCGAGTCCTACACGACACCGGAGCGCGTCTACGCCACGTGCATCCGGCGCGGGATGACATTCGTCACGATCTCCGACCACAACACGCTCGACGGCGCGCTCCGCATCGCCGACCGTCCGAACACGTTCCTCTCGGAGGAGGTGACGACCCGCTTCCCGGAGGACGACGTGCCGCTGCATGTGCTCGTCTGGAATCTCACGGAGGAGGATCACCGCGAGCTTCAGGAGCTGCGCCCGTCGGTCTACGCACTCGTCGACTTCCTGATCGCCCGGCGCCTCCCCCACGCGCTCGCGCACCCTCTCTACCGGATGGGGCCGCCGCTCACCATGGCGCACATCGAGCGCCTGATGTTGCTCTTCAAGGTCTGGGAGGTGCGCAACGGAGCGCGGCCCGCGTCGTCCAACATCCTCGCCGAGGCGTTCCGGACCGCCTGCACGCCCAGGTATCTCGCCGCGCTCGCGGATCGACACGATCTCGAGCCGCGTCACTACGGCGCGATCGCCGCCTGCGCGGGCTCCGACGACCACGGCGCGCTCGACATCGCCACCACCTGGACGGTGGCGCCCGGTGACTCGCCGGCAGCGTTCCTCGCCAACGTTGCCGGCGG
>DATFTK010000073.1:0-8022 GCA_035262005.1 Gaiellaceae bacterium
CAGGTCCTCTCCGCCGCCTGTGTCGCGGCGGCCGCGCCCTCAGACCAGGCCATCGGGAAACCACAGTTCGATCTCGCGCTCCGCCGAATCCGGCGAGTCCGAGCCGTGCACGAGGTTGTTCGGCATCGCCAGCGCGTAGTCGCCACGCAGGGTGCCGGGCGCGGCGGCGGCAGGGTTCGTGGCACCGATCGTCATCCGCGCGACGGCGATCGCACCCTCTCCCTCGAGCACGAATGCGAGCGTCGGCCCCGAGGTGATGAAGTCGACGAGCTCACCGAAGAACGGCTTCTCGCTGTGCTCGGCGTAGTGCGTCTCGCCGAGCTCACGGCTGACGTGGATGAGCTTGCCCGCGCGGAGCGTGAAGCCGCGGCGCTCGATGCGCCCAAGGATGTCGCCTGCGAGGCGGCGCTCCATCGCGTCGGGCTTGATCAGAATCAGCGAGCGCTCGACCGCCATCGAGCGCCGCAGTCTACGGGTTCGTCGTTTCCCCCGTCCGCCGGCGGCGGCGCGGCGGGCGCGCCTCGAACGCCGGGAACTCGACGGCCGTCGGCTCGACCGGCGTCTCGCAGTACGGGCACACCTGCCAGAGCGCCTCGAGCGGCGCCTTGCAATTCGTACAGGCTTGCTTCAGCTTCGTCGTGCAGACCGGGCAGACGAGGAAGTCCGCGCCGACCTCGGCCCGGCAGACCGGGCAGTAGAGATCGCGGCGCGAAAGCCGCTCCTCCATCGCCTTGATCTCGAGCTCCCGCTCGCGGATGTCCTCGAGGTATTCCGGCGGGCGGAAGAGCATGTAGACCAGCGCGCCGACGTAGGGCAGCACGAGCCCGACCGCGACGGAGACCGCCACGAGCACCGGGTCGTCGATTCGCCGCTTCGCGTCCTTGTACACCCAGTAGCCGACCGAGAGCCAGAGGACGACGGCGAAGAAGATCAGGAGGTTGACGACAACGTGCCAGGTCCCGGAGGAGAAGAAATCGTGAACGCCGCCGAAGGTGCTCGAGATCACAGGAGAATTCTTCCGATCAAGTACCCAGCAAGAAATGCAAGTCCGACGATCGCCACGAGGACGAAGGTCGCGAAAGCGAAGACGGTCAGCCTGTCGCCAACGTTCGCCATCGTACGCTCTCATCCTTGGCGAGATCGGCCAGGAGGTAAAGGGATCCGGTGACGAGCACGGGGCCGCCGCCGGCCCTGGCGCGCGCCACGGCCTCGGCCGGGTCGACGACGGCCTCGACCTCGGAGAAGTAGCGGCCGGCGCGCTCCGCCAGATCGGCTGCGGAGAGGGCCCGAGCGCTGCTCGAGGTCGTGGCGACGAGGCGGTCGCCAAGGGCGGAATACCCGGCCAGCATCCCCTCAACGTCCTTGTCGGCGAGGATCGAAGCGACGAGCGTGTAGCGGGCACTCGGGAGCCGGGCGAGGACGTAGCCCACCCCGGCGAGGTTGTGTGCGCCGTCCCAGATCTCGAGCGGGTCGTCGCTCACGCGCTCGAGGCGCCCGGGCAACTGCACGTCCACGTGGCCGTCGACCGTGCGGCCGAGGAATGCCTCAGCGGCGACGAGCGCGACGGCCAGGTTGCTCCGCGCCGCGATGATCACCTGAGCGGCGCCGTTGTCGCGGGCGAGCCCCTCCCACTCGGGCTCCGTCAGCACGACCGTCGAGCCCGGCCGAACGACGGCGAGCTTCTCCGCCGCGATCGCGGGACGCGTCGTGCCGAGCACCTCCGTGTGCTCGAGCGACACGTTCGTCAGCACCTGCACGGGCGAGCGGAGGACATTCGTCGCGTCGAAGCGACCGCCGAGCCCCGCCTCGACCACGGCGACGTCGACGCCGGCCGCAGTGAATTCCGCCAGCGCCGCGGCGGTCACCAGCTCGAACTGCGTCGCGCCGAGACGCTCGGCCGCGGCACGAACACGCTCGATCGCAGCGTCGAAGTCCGCTTCCTCGCCTCGTACTCGGATCCGCTCGCTCCACCCCCGGACGTGCGGCGACACGTAGGCGCCGACCGCGAGGCCGTCGCGTTCGAGCAGCGCCTCGATCGTGCGCGTGACGGTCGACTTGCCGTTCGTGCCGACGACGTGGATCGACGGATAGCGGAGCTGCGGCTCACCGAGCTCCGTGAGCAACGCCTCGATCCGGTCGAGCCCGAACCCGTCCTTCGGCCACGGGCTCAAGGATTCGACGTATTCAACCGTTGAGGGCATCGAGCTCCCGCTGGTAGCGCGCGAGCTTCTCGCGTTCGGCGTCGACGACCTGCGCGGGCGCGTTCTCGACGAAGCGCTCGTTCGCGAGCATCCCTTCCGCCCGGGAGATCTCTTTTCGAAGACGCTCGATCTCGGCCGCTGCGTCGCCGTTGCCGTCCTCGCGCGGGCGGACGACCGCGTCGAAGATGCGCAGCTCCTCGCCCTCGAGCGGAATGCGCACACCGCTCCGGCGGTACATCTCCGCCGCTTCCTGGACCGGCGTGAGCGCGCCCGCCTGTGACTCGTCGCCGGCCTCCGGCCACGGTGTCACGATCAGGCGCGTCTGTCGGTCGGGCAGGTTCGACCAGATCTCCTCGGTGACGTGCGGCATTGCCGGGTGCAGCAGCGTCAGCAGCCGTTCGAGCGAGGCCATCGCAGTCGCGCGCGCGTCGGCGTCGCCCTCGTACAGCCGAGCCTTGACGGCCTCTGCGTACCAGTCGCAAAAGTCGTCGAACGTGAGGTGGTACAGCTCGTCGACCACATGTGAGAAGTCGAACTCTGCGAGGTGCCGCTCGATCCGGCGCTGCGTCTGCGCAAGACGCGCGAGGATCCAGTGCTCCTCCAGCGTGCGCGGCCTGGCCTCGGGAGCCGTGCCTTCGGAGGCGAGGATGATGAGGCGCGCGACGTTCCAGAGCTTGTTCGCGAGCTTGCGCCCTTCGTCGATCGCTCCTTCCGAGAAGCGGACGTCCTGCGACGACGCCATCTTCATCAGGCCGTAGCGCATCGCGTCCGCGCCGTAGGCGTCGATCACCGCGAGCGGGTTCATGCCGGTTCCGAGGCTCTTCGACATGCGGCCGCCGGCGGGCGCGTGCACCGTCGAGTGGATGACGACGTCGGTGAACGGCACGTCGCCCATCAACTCGAGCCCGGAGAAGATCATCCGGTTCTCCCAGAGGCGGATGATGTCCCGCGCCGTGGTGTTCAGGTCGCCCGGATAGAACTGGCGCAGGTCCGGCGTCTCGTCCGGCCAGCCAAGCGTCGCGAACGGCCAGAGTGCCGACGAGAACCAGGTGTCGAGCACGTCGGTGGAGCGCATCAGCTCCTTCGAGCCGCACTGCGCGCACGCGTCGGGCTCGGTCTCGGCGACCGTGATGTGCCCGTCGGGGCACTCCCACACGGGCAGCTGGTGTCCCCACCAGATCTGGCGCGAGATGTTCCAGTCAGGCGCGTCCTCCAGGGACTGAATCGCGAAGCGGTGCTGCGACTCCGGGTGGTAGCGCACGCGGCCGCTGCGCAGCGCTTCGAGCGCCGGCTGCTTCAGCCCGTCCATCGAGCACCACCACTGCAGCGAGATGCGCGGCTCGATCCGGCTCTTGCAGCGGTCGCAGACCGCGATCGTGTGCCGGTACGGCTCGCGCTGCTCGAGCTGCCCGCGCTCCTGCAGCCACGCGAGCACGCGCTCGTCCGCCTCCTCTTGCGTGAGTCCTTCGAAGTCGGGGCCGGCGTCCGCATTCATGCGTCCGTCGGGGCCGATCACCGTCAGCTCGGGAAGGCCGTGGTCGCGACCGATCTCGTAGTCGAGTGGATCGTGTCCCGGCGTGACCTTGAGTGCGCCGGTGCCGAAGTCGCGCTCGACGCGCTCATCCGCGATCACCGGCACGCGCCGCTCGACCACCGGCACGACGACGTCGCGGCCCACGAGATCCTTGTAGCGCTCGTCCTCGGGATGGACCGCCACCGCGACGTCTGCGAGGATCGTCGCCGGCCGAACCGTCGCGATCGTGACGTGGCCGTCGCCGTCGGCGAGCGGATAACGCACGTACGTGAGCACGTCGTCCACGTCGACGTGCTGGAGCTCGAGATCGGAGAGCGACGTCTGGTGGAACGGGCACCAGTTGATGATCCGGTTGGCGCGGTAGATCCAGCCCTTCTCGTACAGGTGGACGAAGAAGCGCATGACCGCGCGCACGTAGGCGTCGTCCATCGTGAAGCGCTCGCGACGGTAGTCGAGCGACGCGCCGACGCGGCGAAACTGGAACATGATCTTGCCGCCGTACTCGCGCAGCCACTCCCAGACGCGCCGCTCGAACGCCTCGCGCCCGAGGTCCTGCCGCGTCTTTCCCTCGGTCGCGAGGTGTTTCTCGACCGCGTTCTGCGTCGAGATGCCGGCGTGGTCGAAACCGGGTTGGAAGAGGACGTTGTAGCCCTGCATCCGCCGTGTGCGCACGATCGTGTCAGCCAGCGAGAGCTGCAGCGCATGGCCGAGATGCAGGTCGCCCGTGACGTTCGGCGGCGGGTGGGCGATCGCGAAGCTCGTGCGCGACGCGTCGGGATCGGCGGCGTAGTGGCCCTCCTCCTCCCACGTGCGCTGCCAGCGTTCCTCGACGCCCTCAGGTTTGTACAGCGGTTCCATCTCGCGCGCGATCCTAGCTTCGCTTTGGAAGTGGTCCGAGAGTCGGGATGAGACGGTCGCGCGAGCAAAGCTCGCACGACCTCTCTGCGGCGCCGTCAAGTCGTCGCCTTTAGCGCCCGACTGCGTAGCCCTGCATCCCGCGCGGATTTGCGGCGGCGCGCAGCTGATCGGCCTCGCACTCCACGGCCGTCACGCGGCCAAGCGACCAGTCGGGTGTGACCCTCAGATCGTGCCCGCGGCGACGGAGGTCGTCGACGACCTCCTCGGCGAACCGGCCCTCGACCTCGAGCGACTTCCGCTCGAAGCCGCGCGGGTAGAACGACGAGATCAGGTGGTCGGTGTCGAATTCCGGCGCGTCGATCGCCTCCTGCAGATTGAGGCCGCGCTCCACGTGCCGCAGGAAGACGTGGAACGCCCATTGCTCCTGCTGGTCGCCGCCCGGTGTCCCCCAAGCGAGCCACGGCTTGCCGCCGCGCAGCGCCAGGCCGGGCGACAGCGTCGTGCGGGGCCGCGTTCCCGGCCGTAGCGACGACGGCAGCCCCTCCTCGAGCCAGAACATCTGCGCGCGCGTGCCGAGCGGCCAGCCAAGCGCAGCGATGACGGGCGAGCCGTACAGCCAGCCGCCGCTGGGCGTCGCCGAGATCATGTTCCCGTCCTTGTCGGCGACGTCGAGGTGGACGGTGTCGCCGCGGGTCGGCTCGCCCGCACCGGCGAGCGGCACCGCGTCGACGACCGTCGGCAGCCGGCCCAGCCCCGGGACGTAATCGCCGGAGGCCTCCTCCTGCACGAGCGCACGGCGCTCGTCGTTGTATGCAGGTGAGAGCAGTCGGTCGAGCGGCACGTCGTCGACGTCGCCGTAGAGCGCGTCGCGGTCCGCGAACGCGAGCTTCGCGCACTCGACGACGATGTGGACGAACTCGGCGTCCGAGAGCCCGGCGACGTCGAAGCCGGCGAGCAGCGCCAGCTGCTGCAGCGCGACCGGTCCCGATCCCCACGCCTGCGTCTTGCAGACGGTGAGGCCGGCGTACTCGTAGGTCGCCGGGGCCTCGATCGTCGCCCGCCAGGACGCCAGGTCGGCGCGCGTCAGGAGACCGCCTGCCTCGGCGCAGAAACGCTCGATCTCCTCGGCGACGAACCCTTCGTAGAAGAGCTGCCTCGCCCGCTCGATCTCTTCCGCGCGCGAGCCGCCGCGTGCTTCCTCGACGATCCGGCGGTACGTCGCGGCCAGCGTCGGGTTGCGGAACTGCGCGCCGACGTCGGGCGGCGGGAGGAAGAGCTCGCGCGAGGACGGCCAGTCGGCGATGGCGGACTCCTCGCGGACGATCGCGGCTCGCATGCCGGACGCGACCGGGAAGCCGTCGTCCGCGTACTGGATCGCAAACGCGAGGACGTCCTCGAGCCGCCACGTCCCGTGCTCCCGCAGGAGCAGCAGCCAGCCGCCGAACGCGCCGGGGACACAGGCCGCGAGGGGCCCGGTGCCGGGGACGAGGTCGTAGCCGAGCTCACGAAAGCGCTCGATTGTCGCCGCTTCGGGCGCGACTCCTTGTCCGCAGAGGACGAGCGGCTCGCCGCGCTCGACGGCGTAGTAGACGGCCGGAACCTCTCCGCCCGGACCGTTCAGGTGTGGCTCGACGACCTGCAGCGTGAAGCCGGCGGCAACGGCAGCGTCGAACGCGTTCCCGCCACGCTCCAGCACTGCCATCCCGACCGCTGATGCGAGCCAGTGCGTGGACGCGACCATGCCGAATGTTCCGCGCAGCTCCGGTCGCGTCGTGAACTCCACGCGGCCAGACTCTAATGTCACTCCCGTGCGCTTCGGGATCTGTCTCGCGAACATCAACACCTACTCGGATCCGCGCATCGGGGTCCGAGTCGCCGAGGCCGCCGAGGCATCGGGCTGGGACGGCGTGTTCACCTGGGATCACCTCGCGTTCGTGTGGGACGCTCCGGCGGCAGATCCATGGGTCGTGCTCAGCGCGGTGGCCGCATCGACCTCACGCGTGCGGGTGGGCACCGCGGTGACTCCCGTCGCGCGCCGCCGGCCGCAGGTGCTGGCGCACGAGATCGCAACGATCGACCGGCTCAGCAACGGCCGTTTCATCTTCGGCGCCGGGCTCGGCGGCTCGCCGGGCGAGTTCGGCAGGTTCGGTGAGCCGACGGACGCGAGCGTGCGTGCCGAGCTGCTCGACGAGGGGCTCGAGGTGATGAGGGAGCTGTGGTCGGGCGAGTCGGTCAGCCATCACGGCGCGCACTACACGGTCGACGGCGTCACGTTCGCGCCGACGCCTGTGCAAGCGCACATTCCGGTGTGGATCGGCGGCAACCGTCCCGCGTCGCTGCGCCGCGCAGCCCGCTGGGACGGCTGGCTCGCCGACAGCGCCGACCCGACCGGGATGACGCTGACCCCCGACGACGTCGCGCGAAACATCGAGCTGATCGGCCGGGACGACGACTTCACCGTCGCCGTGCTGGGGCAATCGGACCGCGGCGATCCGGTCGCGTACGAGCAGGCGGGCGCGCATTGGTGGCTGGAGAACATCCACGACAAGCGCGGCTCGATCGACCAGGTGCTCGCGCTCGTGGAGGCAGGACCTCCGTAGTAAAGGCTGGGTCAGACCCCTTCGGGGTCAGACCCCTCTACGCGCTTTCGGAGATTGCGTCGTCTTCGTCGACGCCTTCGGCGGACGTGACGAGCGTCGGCTTGAGGTGCTTCTCGATCGTCTCCTTCGTGATGACGCACTTGGAGACGTCGCGTCGTGACGGCAGCTCGAACATGACGTCGAGCAGCGCGTTCTCGATGATCGAGCGCAGGCCACGCGCACCGGTCTCGCGCTCGAGCGCCTTGTCGGCGATCTCCCAGAGCGCGTCGTCGGTGAAGACGAGCTCGATGTTGTCGTAGCCGAAGAAGCGCTGGTACTGCTTGACGAGCGCGTTCTTCGGCTCCATCAGGATCTGCACGAGATCCTCGCGATGCAGCTGGTGCACGGCGGAGATGACCGGCAGGCGGCCGATGAACTCGGGGATCAGCCCGAAGTTGAGGAGATCCTCCGGCATCACCTGAGCGAGCAGCTCCGACGACTCGAGCGAGCTCTTCGAGCGCACCTCCGCGCCGAAGCCGACGGCGCTCTTGCCGATGCGCTTGCCGATGATCTTGTCGAGCCCCGCGAACGCGCCGCCGCAGATGAAGAGGATGTTCGTCGTGTCAATCGAGAGGAACTCCTGGTGCGGGTGCTTGCGTCCGCCCTGCGGCGGCACCGATGCCACGGTTCCCTCGAGGATCTTGAGCAGCGCCTGCTGCACGCCCTCGCCCGACACGTCGCGCGTGATCGACGGGTTGTCCGCCTTGCGCGCGATCTTGTCGACCTCGTCGATGTAGATGATCCCGGTCTCGGCCTTCTTGATGTCGAAGTCGGCCGCCTGGATCAGCTT
>DATFTK010000074.1:0-7156 GCA_035262005.1 Gaiellaceae bacterium
GATCCGACCGTCGCCGACGTCCAGCCGCAGGTGACGCAGCTGAAGGCGAGCAAGGCCAACGTCTTCATGATCTTCGCGTTCGGGAAGTTCTCGCTGCAGGCGTTCAACGCCGTGTCACGCCTCGGCTGGAAGCCGCAGATCTTCGTCAACGACGTCTCGTCCGCGTCCGCGCTGATGGCGATCGTCCCGCAGAACGCCGCCAACGGTTCGATCTCGATCGTCTTCGGAAAGGATCCGGCCTCGCCGGCGTGGAAGCGCGACAAGGGCATCCGGCTGTTCCAGTCGATTCTGAAGCAGTACGGGAGCAACATCGACTCGCGCGACCTGCAGGACGGCTACTTCACGGCCGGGATGGCGACCGCCTACACGCTCGTCGACGTGCTCAAGAAAGCCGGCCGCAACCTCACACGCGACGGCGTCATGCGCGCCGCCACGCATCTGACGGAGAGGGGAAACCCGTTCGTGCTGCCCGGGATCGTCATCCACACGACCCCGACTTCACGATTCCCGCTGACGCAGGTGAAGCTGCAACGCTGGTCGGCGAAGTCCTGGCACCCCTTCGGGAAGCTGCTCTCGCTGAAGCCTCGCTAGCGCGCGCAGGTGTCCGAGCTGTCGCCGGCGATCGTCGCCAGCGCGCGCCCGGGCGTGACCGCGAAGCGCAGCCTGACGAGCCCGGCCCGGCGAACGACGAGCCGCGTCATCCCATCGGGCGTGCGCGCGAGGCACGCGGTGCGTGACTGCCAGTACGGCGTGTACGTGACCGAGAGGCTGTAGGTGCCACGGCGCGGCACGTCCAGCGCGATCGTGGAGTAGCCGAGGCTCCGTACCCGTGCCGGCGGGCTCACGAGTGGGCGGGGGGACGGGACGGCGTAGATCCACAGGTGGGAGGTCGCGTAGACGATCTTGAGCTGCGTCCGGCCGCTCTCGAGCAGATCCGCCTCGCCGCGGGAGCTGTAGTCCGGCGGGCGCGACGTCAGAACCACGTACTGCACGCTCAGCCTGTGCAGCCAGTGCAGGTAGGCCGCCGCGCCGAGCGGGCCGTAGAGCAGGCGGTTCTGGGGGAAGTCTTCCTGCCGGAACCAGCCGCGCGCGAGCGGAATGCGGGCGCGCGCGAGGAAGTCGGCGGGCCAGTGATTGGCCGTGTCGACTGCCTCGACGCGATACCCGGGCTGCAGGTGCGCATGCAGGAACTCTCTGGCCGGCGCCCAGTACGCCGCGTGGGCGGCGGGATCCTCGGCACCGCGGACGAAGCTGGCCGCGAGCGGCGTGACGTTCCACGACACGGCGAGTGCGAGCACGCCGATGCACACCAGTCGCGGCCGCCAGTTGCGGAGCGACATCGTCAGCACCGCGATGGGCGCGGCGAAGAACCGCAGGCGCGCGATGTTCTCGCCGATCGGAGACGCGACCAGGAAGGCGATCGTGCAGGACGCGAGGTAGACGGCGTACAGCCAGCGCAAGGCGCGCGCCTCCGCGACGCGCCACGTCAATGCGAATCCGAGCAGACAGAAGGTGACGGCGGCCGCGTACTCCGCGACGGAGAACGGGAAGCGTCCGTGCGCGGGGAACATCCGCTGCAAGAGCAGCTCGATCACGCCCAGCGTGGCGATCGCCGCCGCCGGCGCGACGAACGCGGCCGCCTCGCGCCGCCGCGAGAGCGCGATGCCGACGAGGACGATGACCAGGAGGACGAAGGCCAGCGGACTGGCGGCCAGCGCGCAGAGCGCGAGAGCGGCGAACCAGAAGCGGCGGCCGTGCTGCAGGACCCAGAGCGCAAGCAGCGTGAACGCGCAGCCGAGCATGAACGGGAACGCAGCCGAGACGACGAGTGCCGCCCAGGCGACCGCGAAGACGCGGACCGACCAACGGCTGCGCGTGCCCCACTCGTGCCGGACGACCGCCGAGAATGCGGCGACGGTCAGCGCGACCGTCAGGACCGCCAGCAGCCTGATCCCGAGCAGCGTGGCAAGCGGGTAGTAGAGGACGCTGTAGTTGACGAAGCTGTAGCGGCCGGCGTACCAGAAGTTGTTCCAGAGGACGAAGCCGTGCTCGGCCCACAGCGTGCGCTGGTAGGCGTGAGCGGCGAGATCGGTTCCCTGCGGACCGAGCCAGACGAGAATTGCGGCGAGCGCGGCGGCGAGGAACGGCTCGTTGCGAAGCGGCCTGACGAGCATCTAGCGCATGTTGCCTGTATGGCCCAGCGAATAGCGTCCCGGCTGCGGCCAGACCGCGACCCCGTGCGGGCTCGCGCCGACGGGGATGCGTGCGATCAGCCGTCCGCTGCGCGTGTCGATCGCGTACACCTGGGCGTTGTAGCGGCCGGACAGCCAGAGCACGCGGCCGTTCGGCGAGACGTCGCCCATGTCGGGGCTTCCGCCGCCGGGGATCCGCCACGTACGGACGATCCGGTGGGTGCGGAAGGACAGCAGCGAGACCGTCCCGGCGTTGCGGTTGGCGACGTAGAGCAGGCGGCCGTTGCGGCTCACGACAAGGCCGTGAGCGCCGGCGCCGGTGTGGATCAGACGGATCACCTTCAGCGTGCGCGGCGAGATCTCCCAGATGCCGCCTGCCGCGAGGTCGGCGACGTAGAACACCTTTCCGTCCGGTGCGGAGCGGACGTCCTGCGGCACCGAATAGCGCCGCGGCAGGTGCCGCACGGCGCTCACGCGGAGGCGGCGCAGGTCGAGCTTCAGCAGCTGTCCGGAGAACTCGCAGCTGACGACCGCATACGACCCGCTCGGGGAGAAGTCCATGTGGTTGACACCGGCGCACGGCACCGGCAGGTGCTTGACGAGGCGAAACGTGTGCGGGTTGCGGAAGTCGAGCCTGTGCAGGCGCTCGGCCACGACGATGGCGTAGCGGCCGTTCGGCGTGAAGTAGAGGTTGTACGGGTCGTCGACGGGGATCGACGGTCCGGGCCGGCCCGTGCGGGGGTCGATCGGCGTCAGCGAGTTGCCGACGTCGTTGTCGACGTAGAGCGTGCGGAGGTCGTACGACGGTGTGACGTGCTGAGGCAGCGTGCCGACCGGGAACGAGGAGATCACGTGGTACGTGCGCGGGTCGATCACGTCGACGGAGTTCGCCTCGCTGTTCGGCACGTACACGAGTGGCCGCGCGCGTTTCGCTGCCGGCTGCATCATCCCGGGCCTGATGTCGGCATAGACGTCGATGCGACGGGACACCTGCAGGTGGCGTCGAGGACGCGGTGCCGCGGCCGGAACCCTCACCGGGGTCGGCTGGACGTTCCTCGCGGCGGCCTCGACGTTGTCCTCATGCCGCTCCCAGAGGCCGAGGCCGGCGAGCAAAGCCAACGCGAGAACGATCGGGTAGCGCCATCGCCGGGCTCTTCGCACCGGGGAACAATGATCGCACCTCCGGCGGCCGTGTCGGTTCTTCTTAACGAGAACCTCATCTGACGCCGATACCTTGCGGACGTGCGCGTCTGGCGGTCCTCGGTGCTCGGTCTCGGTGTGCTCGCTGCGAGCTTCGCGGTCCTCGCCGCGACGCAGTTGGGCCGCGGCAGCGTGGAGAACGCTCTGGCCGTGCTCCAGCAGGTTCGGCCGGGTTGGCTGCTGCTCGCGGGGGTCGGATTCGGCGGGTCGCTCTTGTGCTCCGCGGCCGCCTGGGGCGCGGGCCTGCGCGCCTGCGGCGGGAGTGCGGACTACGTCGACATCGCCTCCCGCTACGCCGTCGGCTCGCTTGTCAACTCGGCGACGCCTGCCCACGTCGGCGGCGCCGTTCGGCTTGGACTGCTGTCTCGGACGCTGCCGGGCCGCGACCCGGTGCTCCGGGCCTGTGGAGTCGGAACCGCGATCGGGGCTGCTCGAGCCGTCGGGCTCGGCCTGCTGATCTTCGCGGCGGCGGCGGTCGGCCGCGTGCCGCTCTGGCCGGCGCCGATCCTGATCGCCGCCGTTGCGGCGGTCGTCGCGATCGGGATGCGGTTGAGCAGTCGCGTCAAGGGCCGAGTCGCGGCGGTGCTGCAGGCGTTCCGGTCGCCGCGTGGCGCGTTCGAGCTGTCGCGCTGGGTTGGGTACTCGTACGTGTTCCGCGTCGGGGCGGGCGTGGCGATCGTCGCGTCGCTCGGCATCTCGAGCCCGCTCACGGTTGCGCTCGTGCTGCTCGGCGCGCTCTCCCTGGCCGGCCTCCTGCCGCTGACCCCCGGGAACTTCGGGGCCGGGGCGGGGGCCGCGACGATCGCCTTGCACGGCACCGGCGTCGCGCTTGCCGACGCGCTCGCGCTCGGAGTGACCTTCCAGGCGGTCGAGACGGGCGTGTCGCTCCTGCTCGGGTTGGCGGGATCGGCGATGCTCGCTGCGCCAGGGACGCGCATCCGTCGGTGGTCGTTCGTGACCGTCGCGGTGGCAGGGGTGGCGCTCGCGGCGATGGTCGGTGTGGTTTCCGTCGAGCTGGTCTAGAGCTAACCCCTCGGCTTAAGCTCCGCGGATGGAGCTGCTGGAGCGGCCGCTTGAGGACTTGTGCGCCGAGGCTCGCGCGCTCCGCGACGAGGGACACGGCCGGCTCGTCACCTACTCGCCGAAGGTCTTCATCCCGCTGACGAAGCTCTGCCGGGACGTGTGTCACTACTGCACCTTCGCGCGGCCGCCGAGACGCGGCGAGCGCGCGTACCTGAGCATCGACGAGGTCTTGGAAGTCGCCCGCGCCGGCGCGACGGCAGGCTGCCGAGAGGCCTTGTTCACGCTGGGCGACAAGCCGGAGCTGCGCTACCGCGCGGCTCGCGAAGAGCTCGCTTCGCTGAGCTGCGACAC
This sequence comes from Gaiellaceae bacterium, assembly GCA_035262005.1. Lineage (GTDB taxonomy): Bacteria > Actinomycetota > Thermoleophilia > Gaiellales > Gaiellaceae > 3-1-20CM-4-69-9. The sequence continues at coordinate 4,767 of DATFTK010000074.1, forward strand.
GACCCTCGAGTACCTCCGCCGTGCGGCCGCCGCCGTCCTGGAGGAGACAGGGCTGCTGCCGCATCTCAATCCGGGCGTCCTCACATCCGCGGACATCCGCTTGCTGCGGCCGGTGAGCGCCTCGATGGGCGCGATGCTCGAGACGACGTCCGAGCGCCTGTCGGCGCGCGGCGGGCCGCACTTCGGCTCGCCGGACAAGGTTCCCGCGGCTCGGGTCGCGACGATCGAGGCGGCGGGGGAGGAGCGTATGCCGTTCACGACCGGGATCCTGATCGGCATCGGCGAGACCCGCGCCGAGCGGATCGACGCGCTGCTCGCGATCCGCGAGCTGGCCGATCGCTTCGGGCACGTCCAGGAGGTGATCGTCCAGAACTTCCGGGCCAAGGCCGGCACGCGCATGGCCGGCGCGCCGGAGCCGCCGCTCGAGGAGCTGCTCTGGACGATCGCCGTCGCGCGCATCGTGCTCGGCCCGAGCGCGCACGTGCAGGCGCCGCCGAACCTCTCGTACGACGACTTTCCGCGGCTGCTCGACGCAGGCATCGACGACTGGGGCGGCGTCTCACCCGTGACGGTCGACCATGTCAACCCTGAGGCGCCGTGGCCCGAGGTGGAGCTTCTGCGTACCGCGACCGAGAGCCGCGGCCTGGAGCTCGCACCGCGGCTGGCGGTGTATCCGGAATGGATCTCGGGCTCGTGGATCGATCCGAACGTGATGCCGGCGCTGCTACGGGCATCGGACTCGGTGGGCCTCGCACGCGAGGACGGCTGGTCGCCCGGAGAGTCCGTCGGCGCTCCGTTCGCGCCCCGTGATGCCCTCCCCGTCGACACGCGCGACGAGCTCGGCGAGGACGAGCTCGTACGCCTCTTCCGGGCCCGCGGACACGAGCGCGACCGCGTCTTCGCGGCCGCGGACACGCTCCGCCGGGAGGTCTGCGGCGACGAGGTCACGTACGTCGTCACGCGCAACATCCAGTACACGAACGTCTGCTACTTCCGCTGCGGCTTCTGTGCCTTCTCGAAGGGCAAGCTCGCGGCAAACCTGCGCGGGGCGCCGTACCTGGTTCCCCACGAGGAGATCGTGCGTCGCTGCGAGGAGGCCTGGGAGCGCGGCGCGACCGAGGTTTGCCTGCAGGGCGGGATCCATCCGGCCTTCACGGGCGACTACTACCTCTCCGTTGTGCGCGCGATCAAGGACGCGGTCCCCGGATTGCACGTCCATGCGTTCTCGGCGCTCGAGGTCTGGCAGGGAGCCGCGACGCTCGGCCTACCGCTCGACGAATACCTCGGCGAGCTCCGCGACTCCGGGCTCGGCTCGCTGCCCGGAACCGCTGCCGAGATCCTCGACGACGAGGTCCGGCGTGAGATCTGCCCCGACAAGGTGACGACGGAGCAGTGGCTGCACGTGCACGACACCGCGCACCGCGCGGGGCTGCGGTCCAACGTGACGATGATGTTCGGCCACGTCGAGTCGCCGCTGAGCTGGGCGCGTCACCTCCTGTGCGCGCGCGAGCAGCAGCTGCGCAGCGGCGGATTCACCGAATTCGTCCCGCTCCCGTTCGTGCACATGGAGGCGCCGCTGTGGCTGCGCGGCCGCGCGCGGTCGGGCCCGACGTTCGGCGAGACGCTGCTGGTCCATGCGGTGGCGCGCCTCGCGCTGCATCCGGTGATTCCGAACGTCCAGGTCTCGTGGGTCAAGCTCGGCCGCGAGGGCGTGGCCGCCGCTCTGAGCGCCGGCGTCAACGATCTCGGCGGTACGTTGATGAACGAGTCGATCTCGCGCTCCGCCGGAGCGCAACACGGGCAGGAGCTCCCGCCCGAGGCGATGGAGGAGCTGATTCGCGCGGCCGGCCGCACGCCGAGGCAGCGGACGACGCTCTACGGTGAGGTGCCCGCCGAGCGACGCGCAGCGTCGTTTGCGGCGCCGCCGCTCGCCGAGCCGTGGAACCCGCCGGTCATGGATGCACGCCTGGTGGCGCCGCCCCGCCTCGTCAGGCCGGGCTTCGCCCGCGCCGGCTAGGGCTCGTACCGGAGCAGGTCGTCGACGGTCTCGCGGCGTCGGATCAGCTCGGCGCGGCCGTCGGCGACGAGGACGGCGGCTGGACGGGGCACGCCGTTGTACGTCGACGCCATCTCGAGCGTGTAGCCGCCGGTGGCCGGCACGGCGAGCAGGTCGCCGCGCCGCGGCGCCGGCAGCTCGACCGCCTCGATGAGGATGTCGCCCGACTCGCAGTGCTTGCCGGCGATGCGGTACGCGCCGGCCGGAGGCTCTTCGGCCCGGTTCGCGAGCAAAGCCTCGTAGCGCGCGCCGTAGAGCTGCGGGCGGGGATTGTCCGACATGCCGCCGTCGATCGCGGCAGTCGCGCCCTTCACCGCGCCGACGCTGTACAGCG
>DATFTK010000075.1:0-4391 GCA_035262005.1 Gaiellaceae bacterium
ACCCGCTTCTGCGACAGGTCGACGACGATCCGTGTGCCGACGCGCTGGAGGCCGACCTGGCTGGCCGGCACCCAGCCGGTGACGCCGTTCGGCCGCCGCGGGACCTGGACGAGATACGCCGTGGGCCGGCAACGCCGGTCGACCCGCGCGCCGCGGGCAGAGAAGATCGTCGGCACGCCGTTCTGGTTCAGGCGGCCGAAGCTCGCAAGAGTGAGGCCGCCCGGACGGGCCGAAACAGTCGCGTGCGAGTGGACGATTGCCGCGAAGGCAACCCTCGCCGAGCCGAGCCGAAGGAACGTGCCCGCCGTGCAGGTGCGTGCGCGCGACACCGAGGGCGGCGTTGCCTGCTTCGTCGTCCCACCGCAACCGGCAGCGGCGAACACGGCGAAGAGGGTGAAAGTGGTGAAGGTCTTGTAACGCAGTGCCGACAACAAACGGGACCAACCGGACGTCTAGTTACTGTGAGGAGACGGAATGACCCTCAAGCGTCACAAGCACAGCACAGTCACGATCCATGCGATCCGGCAGCGTGCTGGGGTTCCGTATCACGTCGAGCGCAAGGTCTGCTCCAGCTGTCAGAAGATGCTCGACGAGAAGACGATCCGACGGGCCGCAGCCTAGCTTCAACCGATCGCGGTCGGCGAACCGCTCACGCGGGACGCTTCTTGCTTTCCACATTCAGCGCCACCGCCTCGCGGATGAGGCTCTGCAGCGCGACTTCGTCGATCTCGTCCGTCTCCTTGATGTCGATCGCGCGCCGGACCTTCCCCTCGAGGCTGGAGTTGAACAACCTGGCCGGATCCTGCAGCGAGGCACCCTTGAAGAACGTCAGCTTGACGACGCTCTTGTAGGTCTCGCCCGTACAGACACCGCCGTCGTGGGACCAGACCGGGGTTCCCGGGCTCGTGGCTTTCGCCCACTTCCACTCTTCGACGATCTCGGGATCGGCCTGCTTGATGATCCCACGCACACGGCTGAGCGCGTCGCCACGCCAGTCGCCGAGCTCCTGAATCCTCTGGTCGATCTGCTCGGAAGCCGTCATTGCAAGAGCGTACCCAGCGTCTCGCCCGCGCCGCCGTCGACCTTGAGCTCCGCCCGCCCGTCGTAGGCCGTCGGGCCACGGTTCACGATCGCAAGCGTGCCGCCTGACGAGAGCGTTTCCTCCGGGAGGGCGGCAACCGGGTAGACCTCGAGCGCCGAGCCGACCACCAGCAGGAGCCCGGCGCCGCGCGCGAGCGCCGTCGCCCGCTCCATCGCCCCCGCCGGCAGCAGCTCGCCGAACATCACGACGCCGGGCTTCATGATCGCGCCGCAGTCGGGGCACCGCTGTGCGGGACGCTCGAGCGCGCTCTCGGTCCCACAGTCGAGGCACGTCGCCGTGCGGATCGAGCCGTGGACCTCGATCACGTCCCGCGACCCCGCGCGCTGGTGCAGGCCGTCGATGTTCTGGGTCACGATCGCCTGGACGAGCCCTCGTCGCTCGAGCTCGGCGAGCGCAAGGTGCCCGGTGTTCGGCTCCGCCTCCGCCAGGACACCGAGACGCAGCGCGTAGAACTCCCAGACCTTCTCGGGGTCGCGCCGGAAGGCGTTGATCGTCGCGTACTCCATCGGGTCGTACTGCGCCCAGACCCCACTCGGAGAGCGGAAGTCGGGAATGCCGCTCTCCGTGGAGATCCCGGCACCCGTCAGCACGACACACGGTTGGCGCTCCAGCAACATCCGGCCGAGCTCGCTCATCGCCGTAGAGTGCCGCTCGATGAGCGCCTTCCGCTTCAGCACCGACGTGCGCGTGCGCTTCGCCGAGACCGACGCGCAGGGCGTCGTGCACAACTCCAACTACCTCATCTGGTTCGAGATCGCGCGGGTCGCCTACCTCGAGGAGTTCGCCGGGGGTTACCCGGCGCTGCGTGAGACGGGCCTGGAGTCGTTCGTGCTGGAGTCGCATGTCCGCTACCGCCTGCCTGCACACTTCGACGACCGGCTGAGCATCCACACACGTGTGGGAGAGCTCCGCGGCGCGCGCTTCCGCTTCGATTACGAGGTCAGGCGAGGCGACGAGCTGATCGCCGAGGGCTGGACCTCACACGGCTGCGTCGACGCGCAGACGCTGCGGCCGACGCGGGTCCCCGACGCGCTCGCGGCCGCGATTGCTACGGCTGAGTCGTCGTCTTCTTCTTCGGCGTCGTTGTCGTCGTAGCGGTCGTCGTCGCCGTTGTCGTCGTGGTCGTGGTGGTCGTCGGCTTCGGACGCGGCTTGGTGCCGACGCGAATGACGGTCGGCTCGCCGACGTACGACGAGTAGAAGACGGTGTCGTACAGCAGCTTCCCGCTTGCGCTGTAGACGCGCCGGTGCACGCTCGTCTTCTGCGGCGGCGAGCCCGTCTGCTCGACCTCCTTCTGGCCGACCAACAGCGTCGGGTCGGGAAGCTTCTTCGTCGGCGTCGGACCGGAGACGACGAGCGGAGCCGTCTCGCTGACGACCCGCCGATGAACGGGCGTGCCGTAGAGCGCGACGGTCAATGACGACGGGCCGACGAACGTCCGCAGGAGGAGCCAATGCCCGGTGTCGTTGGTGAACTTGAGGTCGACGTCCGGGTAGTTCACGGTCGCGTCGCGCCCTTGGGGGTAGTGGCTGATGTAGAGCGCGTGGTTCGTCCGGGCGACAATCGGGAGCCCGGCCTCGTAGGCGGCGTTGAAAACCGTCGTCGAGACCTGGCACACGCCGCCGCCGAGCCCGGTCTGGAGCTCGCCGTTGATGATCACCGGCGCCTCCTTGAACCCTTTGTCCGCCGTCCGCGCGCCCGTCGCGTCGTTGAACGAGAAGACGGCGCCCGGTGCGATGACGTGCCCGTCGACGAGATGCGAGACGAGCTGCACATTGTGGATCCGGTTCGGATCGCCACCGTAGATCGTCTGGTAGCTCGCGACGAGGCCGCGGATCTGCATCGCCGTCGCCTCTTCGGTCGTCCGGTCGGCCTGCTTCTTCTCGACGACGAGCTTCGCCGAGCGAAGCGTCGGATCGGTGACGAGCGCCGCTTGCAGGACCGCCGTCGCGCTATGCGGCACGTCGAGCAGGTAGCCGGGCTGGTCCGGCACGACGCGGACATGCCCGTTCGCGCTGATCGCCCACGTCGCATCCTGCGGTTCGCGGTCGACGCGCTTCGACAGCGCCGTGAACCAGGCACTCGCCCCCGTGCCCTCGATGCGAAGGTCGCGACGCCCGTCGGCAGGCAACTGCAGCAGCCGTGCGATGCGGGCCGGCCGGAGGTTCCAGCGGGTCGCAGCGAGCGTCAGGTGCACCGGGGCCGAGAGAGCCGTCTTGACCTGGGCGGCCGGCACGGTCAGGTCGTTCGCGGTGACGCTCGGACTGTCGGCTTCCACCGGCAGCCCGACGGGCTCGCGATCGAGGCTCGCGAGGGCGCGAACGATCGTCGCGGTCGCGGCATGGCGGTCGAGGGCCTGTCCCGTCCGGCTCGGGACGATCGACGGCGTCAGCCCGTGCAGGACGATCGCGGCGTCGCGGTGCGGCGAGTTCACCGTCCGCTCGATGCGGTCGAGCCAGTAGCGAAGCGCGGCGTCGTAGACCTGCGTCGGCGGCGCGACGTCGGCTCCGAAGAACCGAAGATCGAGCCGGCGGAAGCCACGGAGTGGCCCGAAGCCCTGTCCCTGCCGCCGCACTGCGTCGACGGCAGCCGCCCAGTCGACCTGGATCCCGAGCCGTCGCGGCTCGAGCCGCCAGACGTGCGGGCCGACGCGGAACGCAACCGGCACCGCGTCGAGCGCTTCGGCCTTCTGGTGAAGGGTCCGCTCGGCCTCCCTGGTCGTCATCCCGCCGACATCGACGCCGGCGATCCTGACCCCGGCGGCGATTCGGCTCGGGCTGCCGGCGAAGACGAGGCCGAGCACGACCGCTGCGAGAGCGGCGATCGCGGCGAGAATGGCGGCCCGGAGCCAGAAGACGCGGCGCTGGGCGCGCGTTCGGCGGCGGCGACGGGGCCGGTCCAGCAGTGTTTTCCGCCGGGCAGGCAAGGTGCGAAGTCTAGCCGCGGAGGTGCGCGGCAACGATGTGCCGCTTCGATCCGAGGAGCGGCCCGCAGCCGATCAAAAGGTAAAGAGCTCGATGCCCCCGCTGACGTTCAGCGCGACACCGGTGATGTACGACGCGAGGTCCGAGCAGAGGAAGACGATCGCGTTCGCGACGTCCTGCGGCTCGCCGAGCCGTCGGAGCGCGGTCCGCTTGATCATCCGCTCCCGCATCTCGGGGGCGACGAACCCGAACGCTTCGGTGCCGATGACGCCCGGGACGATTGCATTGCAGGTGATCCCGTGGCGCGCGCCTTCCAGCGCGAGCGTGCGCGTCAGCCCGAGCAGGCCGGCCTTCGTCGTCGAGTA
>DATFTK010000076.1:0-5786 GCA_035262005.1 Gaiellaceae bacterium
GTGATCGCGGCCGCCACGAGCAGGGAAATCGCCAGCAGCGTCGGGAACACGAGCGTCAGCGTCGTCGCGAAGAAGAGGCTTCCGAACACGAGCACCGGCGTGAGGAAGAGCGCGACCTGCAGCGCCGAGTTGATGATGACCGAGATGGCGAAGTCTGGCCGGTTGCGTGCCGCGAGCTGCACGCCGACGACGTTCTCGACGGCGTTGCCCGCGATGGCGACGACAACAAGGCCCGCGAACGCCTCGCTCATGCCAAGCGACTCGGTCGCGGGCTTCAGCGCCGACACGAACCAGTCGCTGACGAACGCGGCCGCGACCCCGGCAGAGCCGAGCACCGCGACGGTCGTCGCGAGCGACCAGCGCGGCGGCGCGGTGTCCTCCTCCTCGGCGCCTCCCAGGAACTCCGGCAGCGTCACGAAGAACAGCACGAGCAACACGCCCGCGCAGATGAAGCTGAGTGTCCGCTCATGCGCTGCCGCCGGCGTATGGAACGTGTGTGCGATCGTCGGGAAGGCGAGGATCGTCGCCGCGAGCGACGTCAGCGTGGCAATCATCCGTGCGCGCATCGAGGCGAAGTGCTGCGTCCCGTTGACCGCTCCACCGACGAGGAAGGCCAGGCCGAGCACGAGCACGCTGTTCGCGAGCACCGACCCGACGAGCGCCGCCTGGACGACCATGATCAGGCCGTCGTGCAGCGCGAACAACGCGATGAAGAGCTCCGGCAGGTTCCCGAGGGCCGACTGAACGACGCCCGCGACCGACGAGCCGAGCCGGCCGCCGAGCTGCTCGGTCGCGCTGCCGACGAGCCGGGCGAGCATCGCGATCGCCACCGCGGCGACGAGGAACGACACGACAGGGTTGACGCCCGCGTAGTGGACGACTGCTGCGGCGGCAACCAGCACGGCGGCAATGCCGAGCTCGACGATGTCGCGGCGAGTCACCTCCTTATCATCGAGCCCGTGACTGGGGAAGAGCTCCGGGAGGTGATGCGGCGTTTCCCTGCGCCGGTCGCCGTCGTAACGGCCGAAGTCGACGGCGAGCGCTTCGGCCTCACGGTCGGCTCGCTCGTGTCGCTGTCGCTCGTGCCGCAGCTCGTCGGCATCTCGATCGGGAAGGACTCGTCCTCACACGAGCCGATCCGGCGCGCCGGCGGCTGGGCCGCGAGCCTGCTCGCCTCCGACCAGACGCGCATCGCGCAGCACTTCGCGCGCAGCGGCATCCCGCCGCTCGCGCTCTGGCACGGCGTCGACGTGCGCGACAGCGCACGTGGGCCCCTCGTGCACGGCGCGCTGGGCTGGCTCCAGTGCCGGACGGCATCGGAGCACGAGGCCGGCGACCACACGATCTTCGTCGGCGAGGTCGAGGAGGTCGAGCTCGGCGCCGCCGGCCAGGGGCTCGTCTACCGCGGCGGCGGGTTTCACCCCGCCTGACTCAGGCCGGAGAGGCTCCCTTCGATTCCCAATAGCGGTTGAGGGCGCCCTGCACCTGGATGAACCAGATGAGGGGACCAAGCAGCGGGAGCAGGAACCAGAGGCCGTAGATGCCGCGCACTGGGCTCTTCTGCCCGTCGAGGTTCTCGTACATGAACCGGACTTCCGACGGGACGATGAAGAAGGTGACCGGCGAGATGATGATGTAGATGACGAGGCCGATCACGCCGCCGACGCCGTTCCCGGAGTAGCGCTTGACCTCCTCCTGCGTCTTGTAGGTCCAGATGAACGTATAGATGCCGAGGGTCAGGACTGCCCACAGAATCGAGAGGCCGATCGAGCGCGTGTTGCCGACGGGGCCGCGCTCAGCCTGCGCGACCGGCTGGGGGGCGCTGTAGTCGCTCATGTACTGATCATCTCAGGCCCACCAGACGAGGTTCATCCCGTCGCGGACGGTGAGCAGGACGTTGTTCACGCGGGGGTCGTCGGTGATCCGGTCGTTGATCTCGCGGATCGCGCGGGTGTTGTCGTCATTCTCGTCCGGGTCGGCGACCCGGCCGGACCAGAGCGTGTTGTCGAGAATCATCAGCCCGCTGCGCGCCAGCTTCGGCAGCGTGGCTTCGTAGTAGTTCACGTAGTTCGGCTTGTCCGCGTCGATGAAGATCACGTCGAACTCGCCTTCGAGCTCCGCGATCGAGTCGAGCCCCGGCGCCGTGCGGTATTCGATGCGGTCGACGACGCCGGCCTCCTCTGCGTAGCGGCGTGCGATCGCAGTCGTCTCGTCGTTGACGTCGAGCGTGACGACGCGGCCCCCGGGCTCGAGCGCGAGCGCCATCGAGATCGACGAGTAGCCGGTGAACGTCCCGATCTCGAGGATTCGCTTCGCGCGCAACTGGCGGACGAGCACGCCGAGGAACTGGCCCTCGAGCAGGCCGACCATCATCTGCGGTGCCGTCGTTTTCTCTCGCGTCTCGGCGGCGAGACGCGAGAACAACTCGGCGTTCGGCGACGAGTGCTCGGTCGCGTACGCCTCGACTGCGGGCTCGACGATGAAGCTCATGGAATCACACCCTCCCGAAGAGCACACAACCGTTGTGGCCGCCGAGGCCCATCGCGTTCGAGAGCGCGACGTCGACGCGCACCTCGCGCGCCTCGTTCGGCACGTAGTCGAGGTCGCAGGCGGGATCCGGGTTGCGATAGTTGATGGTCGGTGGCAAGACGCCCTCGTGGATCGCGAGGACGCACATCATCCCCTCGATCGCCCCCGCCGCGCCGAAGGTATGTCCCATCACCGACTTGGTCGACGACACGGCGAGCTCGTAGGCGTGATCGCCGAAGACGTCCTTGATCGCCTTCGTCTCGGCGAGATCGCCGAGCGGCGTCGACGTGCCGTGCGCGTTGATGTAGCCGACGCGCTCGGGGTCGACGTCCGCGCGGCGGAGTGCACTGCGCATCATGTCGGCGACGCCGGTCGCCTCGGGCTCCGGCTGCGCCATGTGGTGTGCGTCGTTCGAGCCGCCGTAGCCGAGCACCTCGGCGTACACGCGCGCGCCGCGCGCCCGCGCCGCTTCGAGGTCCTCGAGCACCAGCACGGCGGCTCCCTCGCCCATCACGAATCCCGCACGCGTGGCGTCGAACGGACGCGAGGCGCGCGGCGGGTCTGCGTCCTCGACAGCAAGGCCGCGCATTGCCGTGAAGCCCGCGAGGATCAATGGATGCATGCAGGCCTCGCCGCCGCCCGCCAGGACGGCGTCCGCGTCGCCGCGCTTTATGATCTCGGCCGCCTCGCCGATCGCGTGCGAGCCCGTCGCGCACGCGGAGACAACCGCGTAGTTGAGGCCCTTGATGCCGAGCGAGATCGCGAGCTGGCCGCTCGCCGAGTCGACGAGCACGTTCGGCAGGAAGTTGGGCGACACTCGGTCCGGCCCACGCTCGCGCAGGACCTCCTCCTGCTCGAGGATCCCGGTCACACCGCCGATCGCGGTGCCGAAGACGATCCCAACGCGCGTCGGGTCGAAGCCGTTGAGGCCGGCGTCGCCCATCGCCTCGCGCGCCGCGCCGAGCGCGAGCAGGACATTGCGCTCGAGCTTGCGCACCTCCTTCGGCGACGCCACCTGGGTCGGATCGAAGTCCTTCACCTCGGCGGCGATCCGCACCGGCAGCCCCGTGGCGTCGAACGAGCGGATCCAGTCGATGCCGCTGCGCCCGGCGACGGCGGCGGCCCAGGCGGTCGCCGCGTCGTTGCCGATGGGCGTGACGGCGCCAAGGCCGGTGACGGCTACCCGAGTCATCCTCGCGAAGGTTACGAATCGCGAGGTTCGGGCACATAAATCAACGATTCCTAGCCCCGGGCCAAGTCCTCGCCCTGAGACCTTTTCGGAGGTGCGAGATGGCGGTTGGCACGGCGCCTCTCGAGCAGAGGCAACCACGGCTGGTCTTCTTCCACTCGGCGCTGTCCGGGCACTGCCGACGCGTCGAGGGCTTCCTCGCCCAGGTGCTGCAGCGCCGTCGCAACCACGGCACGTTCGAGCTCGTGCGGGTCGCGGAGGAGGAGCGCCCGGACCTGCTCGAGCACTTCAGGATCCAGACGGTGCCGACGCTCGTCGTCGTCGAGGGCCAGGCCGTCGCCGGCCGCCTCGAGCGCCCGCGCGGCTGCCGAGAGATCGAGGGCTTCCTCGCTCCCTGGCTCAACTAGGAAAGGCTGGGGTCAGACCCCGTTCGAGGTCAGACCCCGTTGAGCACGCTCGCAGTAGGGTCTCCGGCGGTGCCCGGACCGAACGTTCCGTTTCCCCCGATGGAGGCGCAGCTCGTCAAAGAGCTGCCCGCGACGAACGGCTGGCAGTTCGAGCCGAAGTGGGACGGCTTCCGCGGTGTGCTCGAGAACGACGGCGGCGAGCTCGCGCTCTGGTCGCGGAACGGTCGCCCGCTGCTCCGTTACTTCCCGGAGCTCCGGCCGCTCGGCGACCTGCTGCCGCCTCACTCCGCGCTCGACGGTGAGATCGTGATCGCGCGCAACGGCGTGCTCGACTTCGACTCGATGCAGACGCGGCTGCATCCCGCGGAGTCGCGCGTGCGCAAGCTCGCGGCGGAGATCCCCGCCGACTTCATCGTCTTCGACGTGCTCCTCTGGGACGGCAAGCCGATCCACGAGCAGCCGCTCGAGGAACGGCGCGCCGAGCTCGAACGGATCGGCGACGGCTTCCGCCTCTCGCCCACGACCGCCGAGAGCGACGCCGCGCAAGCGTGGCTCGACAGCTTCGAGGCCGCCGGCCTCGACGGGGTGATCGCGAAGAGGCTCGGGCTCCCCTATCTGCCGGGGTCGCGAGATGGCGTGCTGAAGGTGAAGCCGTTCAAAACGGCCGACTGCGTCATCGTCGGCGTGCGCTGGAAGGAGAAGCCGACCCGGATCGCCACGCTCTTGCTCGGCCTCTACGACGACGACGGCAAGATCGACTACGTCGGCTCGGCGGCAGTTGCCGCGAGCAAGCACGACCAGATCTTCGGCCGCGTCGAGCCGCTCTTGAAGGACGCGCCCGAGCGCGGCTTCTCGGAGCCGAACCGCTGGGGCACCGGCGAGCTCGCGGAGTCCGCCGTGCGGCCCGAGCTCGTCGCCGAGGTTCGTTACGACAAGGTGCAGGGCAACCGCTTCCGCCACGGCTCGCGGTTCCTGCGCTTCCGCGACGACAAGGACCCAAAGGACTGCACCTGGCGCGAGGTCAGGCCGCCCCGGCGCAAGGACGACCCGACCTTCGAGACGTTGCTCAGCCGCGGAAGCGCATGAACACGACCGCCGCGGCATAAGAGATTCCGGCGAGCGCGCAGAGCGACCCGTACGGGTTGCTCTCGTGCCCTCGGGCCGTCTCGATCATCCAGAGCACGATCAGCGTGAGGATGAGGACTGTTCCCGCGAACGCGGTCGCACGCATGTCGATCAGCCGGAACCGCTCGTCCCGCCCGCCCGCACCGAGGCCGCGCAACGTCTCGCTGCGCCTCCCGATGAGTGCGACGAGCAGGCCCCAGCCGACGATCACGCCTACGACCCAGAGCGCACCGATGGGATCTCCGCCGATCCACAGTGCGGCGAAGGCTCCGGCGAAGAGCACGAGCGTGACGCCCGGCAGGAGCCACTTGCTTCTATGCATGGCCGTCTCCATCGAACATCTCCTCGACAGTTGTCTCGAAGTAGCGTGCGAGCGCGAGCGCGAGCGGAAGCGACGGCGTGTACCGGCCCTTCTCGATCGAGTTGATCGTCTGGCGCGACACCGACATCGCCGCCGCCAGCTCACCTTGAGAGAGCCCCGCCGCCATGCGTCGCTCTCTCACGTCGTTCTGCACGGTGTCAAGTTAGCTTGACAC
>DATFTK010000077.1:0-7812 GCA_035262005.1 Gaiellaceae bacterium
CGGTCTCCTCCTGCACTTCGCGGCGCAGCCCGTCCAGGGGCAGCTCATCCTCGTGGAGAAAGCCGCCAGGGAGATCCCACATCCCCCTCCCCGGGTCGACCGCGCGCCGGCCGAGCAGCACGCGGCCACCGCCATCGAGGCAGACAGCCTCCACGGCCGGCACCGGGTTCGCGTAGCCCACATAGCCGCAGGCTCTGCACTCCACGCGGTCGTCGTACTTGTCGATAGCCTCGCCGCAGATGGGACAGAAGCGCCACCCGTCCAGAGCACCCATGGGGGAGACGATATGAGCCCGCGTGCTGTCGGCGCGACGCAGCACGAGCTCTCGCGCATCGGGCTGCTGGCGACACTGCCGGGCGAGACGCTCGCGCGGCTCGCGGAGAACATGACGCGCGAGGACCTCGCCGCCGGCGTCGGCGTCATCTCGGAGGGCGACGAAGGCGATCGCTTCTACGTCGTGCTCAGCGGAATGCTCTACGTCAGTCAAGAGAGTCGTGGCACGCAGACGGTGCTGCGTCCCGGCGACTACTTCGGCGAAGTGGCGCTTGCGATGCACATACCGCGCACCGCCTCGGTGCGCGCGCTCACTCCCGCAACCGTCGCGAGCTGCGACCAGGCGACGTTCAACGAGTACATCAGGCCGTTGTTCGCTGACGATTCGTAGGCTGAAACGGACGTGTTGCCAAGAAATGTGGTGAAGACGGCAGCGCGGGCGAAGCCCGCACTGCCTCTAAGCGGCGCCGCCGAGTCGGCGCCTTGGTTCGCCGATGACTGAGCGCGTCCTGTTGCACGCGGGCATCGCCGACTCGAGGATGTACCGGCAGCAGCTCGAGACACTCGCGCCGGCGCGCGCGTTCGACCTCCCCGGCTTCGGTGAGACGCCCGTCGGCCAGAACACACCGGACGACCGCACGTTCGTGCGCGACAACCTTCCGGACCTGCCGGCGACGCTCATCGGGACGTCGCACGGCGGCAGGCTGGCCCTCGAGCTCGCGCTCGAGTCGCCCGAGCGCGTCGCCGCGCTCGTCCTCGTCGGCCCGGGGCTCGCAGGACACGAGTGGTCGGAGGAGGTGCGCGCGTTCGGCGCAGAGGAGGAGGCGGCGCTCGAGCGCGGCGACCTCGACGGCGCCGTCGAGGCGAACGTGAGCCTGTGGCTCGCCGACGACGTCGACCCGGAGGTGCGCTCGCTCGTCGCGGACATGCAGCGCACCGCATTCGAGCTCCAGCAGGGGCACGACTTCCCGGCGATCCCGCCGCTCGACCCGCCGGCCTCGACGCGTCTCGGCGAGATCGACGTGCCGACGCTCGTCGTCACCGGCAGCGAGGACGTGCGCGACATCCATGAGATCGCCGAGAAGCTCGCCGCTGACATCCCTGGCGCCGAGCGCGCGAAGATCGCCGGCTCCGGGCACCTGCCGAGCCTCGAGCGGCCCGACGAATTCGACCGGGTCGTCCTAGCCTTCCTCCGCCAGCACGGCGTCTGACAGCTGCGGCCACGCCTGTTTCGCCCAGTCGCCGAACTCCAGGTCGGTGAGCACGCCGACCGCGACGTCCGCCTTCGGGTCGACCCAGAGGAAGGTGCCGCTGCCGCCGAAGTGACCGAAGGTGCGCGCCGAGTTGTGCGTCCCCGTCCAGTGCGGATCCTTGGCGTCGCGCAGCTCGAAGCCGAGCCCCCAGTCGAGCGGGTCGAAGCGGCCGAAGTCGGGGAGCACGCCTCCGAGGCCCGGGAACTGCACGAACGTCGCCTCGGCGAGCGTCTCCGGCGCGACGAGCGTCGGCCGTTGCAGCTCGCGCGCGAACGCCAGCAGATCGTCGAGGCTGCCGTGCAGCTCCGAGGCGGCCGACCCGCGCAGCTCGGCATCCAGCTCGAGCGGCTCGAGGACGCCGGCCGTGAGATACGTGTCGAACGGCATCTCCGCTCGCTCCGCGACGTGTGCGGCAAGCACCTCGAAGCCGACGTTGGAGTACACGCGCCGCTTGCCGGGCTGTCCCGTCGGGCCGCCGGGCTCGAACGGGAGACCCGACGCGTGCGCGAGCAAGTGGCGCACCGTCGATCCCTCGGGCCCAGCAGGCTCGTCCAGGTCGATCACGCCCTCCTCCGCGGCAATGAGCGCGGCGAGCGCGGTGAGGAGCTTCGTCACCGACGCCCAACGGAAGACGTGTCCGCGCGGGCCGTGGACGCCGCGCACCTCTTCGCCGCGCAGCGCGAACGCCGCCTTCGTCGTGGCCGGCCATTCGTCGATCTGCCGAAGCGCCTCCACCGGCGCGCGATACTACGCCGATGGAACGCCGCCGCGTCTTCTCCGGAAACCCGTACGAGCGCATCTGGGGACATTCGCGCGCGGTCCGCGTCGGCGACCACATCTCCGTTTCCGGGACGGCGCCGATTCCCGCCGACGGTTCCGAGCCGCCCGGCGCTGCGTACGAGCAGACGCGCCTCTGCCTGCGGATCATCCTGAACGCGCTCGCAGAGCTCGGGGCAACAGCCGAAGACGTCGTGCGCACCCGCGTCTACGGAACACGCGCTGACATCTTCGACGACGTCGCTCGCGCGCACAGCGAGGTCTTCGCCGAGGTCATGCCTGCAAGCGCCTTCGTCGTGATCAAGGAGCTCGCGAACCCGGCGTGGCTCGTCGAGGTCGAAGCGGACGCGATCGCCGCGGCATGAACGAACAGCAGATCTATCCGCCCTCGATCACGGGCAAGGGGGCTCGCTTCGCGCCGGGCGGCAGCGTCCTCGACCACGCGTACGGACAGAGCGACCCGTACACACTCGGCGTCGAGGAGGAATACATGCTGCTGGACGGCGAGACGTTCGACCTCGTGCAGCACATCGACACCGTGCTCGCCGCGGTGGCGGGGCACGAGCTCGAGCCGGTGATCAACCCGGAGCTGATGCAGTCGGTGCTCGAGATCGCGACGCCCGTCTGCCACACGCCCGGCGAGGTGGCCGACCAGCTCCGCCGGATCCGCGGCTACGTCATCGGCGTCGCGCGGGAGCAGGGCATGCGGGTCGGATCGGCCGGCACACATCCGTTCAGCCTGTTCGAGCGGCAACGCATCACCGCGAAAGACAGGTATCGCGCGCTCGTCGACCAGATGCAGTACGTCGCGCGGCGCGAGCTGATCTTCGGCCTGCACATCCACGTTGCGGTGGACGACGCGGAGAAAGCGATCCAGGTCGTCAACGGAATGCTGCCGCAGCTCGGTCCGCTGCTGGCGATGTCCGCGAGCTCGCCCTTCTGGCGCGGCGAGCCGACCGGTCTGCGCTCGAGCCGCCAGATGATCTTCGCCGCATTCCCGCGCTCGGGCCCACCGCCCCGCTTCAAGGACTACCGGGAGTACGCGGAGGTCGTCGGCCAGCTCGAGAGGACCGGGACGATCGCGGACTACACGCACATCTGGTGGGACATCCGCCTCCATCCGCGGCTGGGGACGATCGAGATCCGGATCTGCGACGCGATCACGCGGCTCGAGCACGTCGTTGCGGTCGTCGCGTACTGCCAGGCGCTGGTGAAGCTCCTGTCCGAGCGCTTCGAGCGCGGCGAGGAGATTCGGTCGTATCACCGCATCCTGACGACGGAGAACAAGTGGCTCGCCGGGCGCTACGGGCTCGAGGCACCACTGATGGATCTTGCGACGGGACGACGCAACCGCATCCCGATCATGCAGCTGATCCGGCGCACGCTGAAGGAGATCGAGCCGCACGCGCGCGAGCTCGGGTCGGAGCGCGAGCTCGAGGGCATCGAGG
Source organism: Gaiellaceae bacterium (assembly GCA_035262005.1). Classification (GTDB taxonomy): domain Bacteria; phylum Actinomycetota; class Thermoleophilia; order Gaiellales; family Gaiellaceae; genus 3-1-20CM-4-69-9. Next base: position 3,752 of record DATFTK010000077.1, read on the forward strand.
AGATCCTGCGCAACGGCAACGGCGCCGATCGGCAGCTCCGGGTGTTCAACGCGAATCGCGACATCGTCGAAGTCGTCAGCGAGATCGCCGATATGACCGAGGTCGCCGCCGCACCTGCACCGGCTCCGGCCACGGCGAAGTAGTCTGCGGCGATGCTGGGGGCAGGCGACCGAGTGCCGGACGCGTCGGTCTGGACCGCGCCGAACGAGCGACGCCGGCTGTCGGAACTGCTCGCAGACGGTCGCGCGCTCTTCGTCTTCTACCTCTTCGACTGGTCGTCGACCTGAACGAGCGAGATGGAGCTCCTGCGTGACAGGAGCCCGACGTTCGAAGCGGCCGGCATCCGGCCGTTCGGCGTCTCGCGCGACTCCGCGTGGACGCACATCGCCTGGTCGCAGACGCTCGACCTGAACTTCCCGCTGCTCTCCGACTGGAACGGCGACGTCGTGCGCGCGTTCGGAGTCGAGAGCGAGTTCCGGGGCCATCGCGGCGTCGCCGAGAGGTCCGCCTTCCTCGTCGACCCGGACGGTACGGTCCGCGGCGCATGGCGCTACGACACGGCCGAGGTGCCGAACTTCGACGAAGTGCTTCGCGCCGCGCAGGCTTCGTAGCGCTCGCCGTCGCGGTGTACCTCGCCGCCGGCGTCGTCGCGACGTGGCCGGCGGTGCAGCACGGGCGCTCGCACTTTCTCTCAGGCGGCGCGCCGGCGCACGGCGACGCTTCGCCCGGCGACCACCTCCAGACGCTCTGGCATTACTGGCTCGTCGGGCACCAGCTCGAGCACGGGCACGCGCCGTGGCGCGATCCGTACACGTTCCGGCCGGAGGCGAAGCCCCAGCCGAACTACGCCGGCTGGCCGTTCGGGTTCCTCTTCTGGCCGGTCGGCGCGATCTTCGGGCTCGTCGTCGGCTGGAACCTCCTGCAGCTCGTGATCTACGTCCTGGCCGGTCTACTGACGTACGCGTGGCTTCGCGCGCTGGGGCTGCCGCGCGGCCCTGCGCTGGCGGGAGGAGTCGTCTTCGCAATCGCGCCGTACCGTGTGCAACAGAGCGTCGGACATCTGCTCGGACCGATCTCGATCATGCTCCCGCTCTCGCTGTGGGCGTTCGAGCGCAGCTGGTTCTGGCTGTCGGCGCTCGCGCTCGCGTCGATCCCGCTCTCAGGCCAGGTGCACCTGGCGCTCGGTGCGATCCCCTTCGTCGTCGCGTACGCGCTCGTGCGCAGGCGCGACCGCCGGGCCGTCATCGGCACCGTGTGCGGAGCGGCGCTCGCGATCGGCGCCGGGCTGCTCGTGCGCGAGACGCTGATCAAAGGCTCGACCGAGGCCGGCGGGCGCAAGCTCGCCGAGGTCACGCACTACTCCGCGCACGTCGGCGACTTTCTCGCTCGGGATCTCGATCCCGGGCGAAGCGAGCAGTTCGTCTTTCTCGGCTGGCTCACGCCGCTCGCGGCGCTCGCCGGGCTCGTCGTGCTCGTCGCTGCGCGCCGCTATGCACTCGCGGCGGTGCTCGCGCTCGGCGTCGCCGTCCCGGTCGTGCTCGCACTCGGGACGAACACGCCTCTCTACGAGCCGCTCTGGCATGCACTGCCGCCGTTCCGCTTCCCGCGAGTGCCCGAACGTCTGCTGCCGATCGCGTGCCTGTGCATCGCCGCGCTCGTCGCGTTCGCGCTCGCACGTGTGCGGCCGCTCGTCGCCGTGCTCGCGATCCCGCTGCTGTTCGTCGACCTGCACGTGCATGCGTACCGCGAATCAGCGGTTGGTCATCCCGACCGCGTGGCATACCACGGACCGGGTCGAGTGCTCGAGCTGCCGATCTTCGACCCGAGCGTGCACTACGGCTCCGTGTACCTGTGGTACGACACGTCGTCGCAGCGCGAGCGACCGTCGGGGTACGCGACGACCGCTCCGCTCACCGCCAAGCGCACCTCCGACCGCCTGCAGCGGCTCAACTGCGGGGACTGGACCGGAGACACCGCCGGGCTGCTCGACCGACTGGGCGTCAAGGCGATCGCCTTCCATCTCGGGCTCTACAAGAGCCCCGATCCTGCGTGGTTCGCCTTGAAGATGCTCGGGGAGCATGGCTGGCACGTGCAGCGCAGCGCCGGCTCGGTGCTCTTGTTCGAACGAGCTCCCGGCTCGACTCCCGTCCTGCAAGAGCCCGACCGCACTCAACCCGTGTTCTGCCTGGGCTGGTACGGCGCCACCGGGAACGGTCGCTACATGAGTGAGACGCACGCGCCGTTCTGGGTGCATGGGAAGCCGAAGCTCGCGTTCAGCGGCCCCCGACCTCGTGTCGCATTCCACGAGGGACCGAACGGCTGGACGCTCGTCACCGCCGACGTCCCGCACCTGTTCCGCGTCGCGGGCGAGACACGCCTCGTCGGCGCGAAGCTCACGTCGCCGTAGACGAGCGGACGACGCAGCGAAACCCGATGTGGCACGTAGACGTATCGACGGACTCCGCCTGACGGGCCGCCGGCCGGTAGCGCAGGCAGTAGTTCGGCGCGCACAGGTGCGAGCCGCCCTTGATCACCTTGCGCGGGAACTGCTCCTCGGGAGCGCTCACGAACTGGGGCCCGCAGCACGGTGAGCGGATCGTCTGCGATGCCGCGAAGCCGTCGACGGTCCACTCCCAGACGTTCCCGGCCATGTCGAAGAGACCGAAGCCGTTCGCCGGGAACCGCCCGACCGGCGACGTGCCTTCGAAGCCGTCGCTCCGCAGGTTCTGCCAGGGAAACTCGCCCTGCCAGGTGTTCGCCATCAGCCGGCCCTTGGGTGCGAAGTCATCCCCCCAGGTGAACGTCGCCCCGTCGAGGCCGCCGCGCGCCGCGTACTCCCACTCGGCTTCCGTCGGGAGCGACTTGCCGGCCCATTCGGCGTAGGCGACGGCGTCGCCATAGGCGACGTGCGTCACGGGATGGAGCTCGCGCCCGCCGACGTTGCTGTCAGGCCCTTCGGGATGACGCCAGTCCGCACCGGGTGTCCACCGCCACCAGTTCCGGAAGTCGCGCAGGTCGACGGGGCCTCGCGTCTTGTGGAAGACGAGTGAGCCGGGAACGAGCGACTCCGGTTCGGCGTCCGGATAGTCCGCCGCCTCGGGCGCCTGCTCGGCCCAGGTCATGTAATCGGTGGCCTTCACGAACCGGCGAAAGTCGGCAACGGTCACCGGACGCCGGTCGACCGCGAACGCGCCTACGGACACCTCGAGCACCGGCCGCTCCTCGGGATAGAAGCGGTCCGATCCCATGCGGAACGTGCCGCCGGGCAGTTCGACCATGTTCTTGTGGATCACTCGGCGCCCGAGACAGTCGTCGTCACGTCAGTCCCTCGCGAAGGCCGCGGCGGCCGAGCGGCCATTGGCTCTTGCGTGAGGCGAGATTCATCTCGTCCTCGGCAGTGAGATGCCACTTCCCGACCATGTAGGTGTTCCAGCCGCGCTCGCCGAGCACCTCGGCGAGCGTCCCGCACTCGAACGGGATGTGGCCGTTCTGGTTCGGGAAGCCCCCCGACGCCTCGGTGATGCATGCCATTCCGTTGCTCGTGTGATTCCGGCCGGTGAGCAGGCACGCTCGCATCGGCGCCGAGAAGCCGACATCGTCGAGGACGATGTAGAGGACGTTCGGCGTCCCCTCCGGCGCGATCGGCTGCGTGTACGGCGCCCGGTCGGGAACAGACTCTTTGACGTCGACGTTGATGACGCCCTTGAACGGCATGGTCATGTATGCACCTCTCCCTGGCGTTGTCGCGACGACGCTACGGGAGTGCGACGCTAGGGAACCTCACCCGTCCGGGATGAAGCCTGGAAAGGAGACGACATGATCAGCCAACTCAGCGGACTGCCGGCAGGCGTGATCGGGTTCGAGGCGAGCGGGAAGATCGCGGCCGAGGACTACCGCGACGTCGTCCTCCCGGCGCTGGAGCAGGCGGCAGGCACGGGCGGCGTCCGCTTCCTGATCGTCATCCCCGACTTCGACGGGATCTCCGGCGGCGCCGTCCGGGAAGACCTGAAGATCGGGATCGAGCATCTCCACGCCTGGAAACGGATCGCGCTCGTCACCGA
>DATFTK010000078.1:0-7760 GCA_035262005.1 Gaiellaceae bacterium
CTCGCGGGCCGGCCAGCCGCCCCGCTCCTCCAGGGCCTGCGGGAGGTCCCAGTGGTAGAGCGTCGCGTACGGCGTGATGCCCGCGGCGAGCAGCTCGTCGACGAGCCGGTCGTAGAAGTCGAGCCCGGCCTGGTTGACGGCGCCGCGGCCCTGCGGCAGCACGCGCGGCCAGGCAATCGAGAAGCGGAACGCATCCAGGCCCAGCTCCTTCATCAGGCCCACGTCCTCGGAGTACCGGTGGTAGAAGTCGCACGCGACGTCCCCGGTGTCGCCGCCGCGCACCTTCCCCGGCGTTGCGCAAAAACGATCCCAGACGCTCTCGCCGCGCCCGTCCTCATGCGCGGCACCCTCGATCTGGTACGACGCCGTGGCGGCGCCCCAGACGAAGTCGGACGGGAACGAGCTCGAATCGAGTGTCATGAGGTCCTTTCGGGAGCGGTGACGTGACAGCGGGCGGAGTGCTGCATGCGCGCCTCGACCAGGCGCGGCGTGACCTGCGAGCAGACATCGATGGCGATCGGACAGCGGGAGACGAACCGGCAGCCCTCGGGCGGATCGATCGCGGCCGCCGCCTGGCCGCGCCGCCCCTCGATCCGCTCCGCGTGGAGGCGCTTGGACGGGTCCGGAACGGCAGCGAGCAGGAGCCGCGTGTAGGGGTGGAGCGGTGCGGTCAGGACCTCCTCGACGGGGCCGCGCTCGACGATCTGCCCCGCGTACATGACGAGCAGGTCGTCGGCGACGTAGCGCGCGCTCGCGAGGTCGTGCGTGACGAAGAGGAACGCGATGTCGTGCTCCTGCTTCAGCCGCGTCATCAGGTTGAGGATCCCGATGCGAATCGAGACGTCGAGCATGCTCGTCGGCTCGTCCGCGAGGATCACCTTCGGCTCGACCGCGAGCACGCGAGCGAGCGAGACGCGCTGCCGCTGGCCGCCGGACAGCTCGTGCGGATACTTCGCCGCGATCTCGTGCGGCGGCACGAGACCAACGGCGCGCAACAGCTCGTGTACGCGTTCCTCGACTTGCCCGGACGGCACCATCTTGTGAATCCGCAACGGGCGCTCGATGTGGTGGTGAACCGTCTTGACCGGGTTCAGGGAGTCGAACGGGTCCTGGAAGATCAGCTGCACCTCGGAGCGGTAGCGGAGCGCGTCGCGCCGGCGCCGCACCCGCGAGACGTCGCTGCCTTCCCAGAGCACCGAGCCCGACGTCGGGTCGTGCAGGCGTGCGAGCAGCCGCGCGACGGTGCTCTTGCCGCTGCCGCTCTCCCCGACGAGCGCCGTAATCGACCCCGGCCGCAACTCGAAGGAGACGTCGTCGACCGCGTGCACTTGCGCGAAGTGCTTCGTCAGGCCGCGGACCTCGAGCGGAGCGACGGCGCTCATGCGTTCCTCTCCTCGACGAGGTGGCATGCAACGGCGTGGCCCGGCGCGACCTCGCGCAGCACGGGCCGCTCCGTCGTCTGGCGGAGGTACAGCGCCGAGTTGTCGCGCGTGCAGTGCGGGCAGCGTGGATGGAAGCGGCAGCCGTCGGGCGGATTGCGCAGGTCCGGCGGCGAGCCGGGAATCCCGGTCAGCCGCTCGAGTGGGCCGGTCAGCGGCGGGAACGACTGCAGCAGACCCTGCGTGTACGGGTGCTGCGCATCGGTGCCGATCTGCTCGGCAGGCGCCGTCTCGACGACCTCACCCGCGTACATGATCGCGACCCGATCGGCGAACTCGAGTAGCAGCGAGACGTCGTGCGTGATGAAGAGGACGGCGAAACCGAAGTCCTGCTTCAGCGCCTCGACCTGTTGCATGATCTCGCGCTGGACGACGACGTCGAGCGCCGTGGTCGGCTCGTCGAGGATGATCAGCTCGGGATTGAGCGAGAGCGCCATGGCGATGATCACGCGCTGGCGCATGCCGCCGGAGAGCTCGTGCGGGTAGGCGCGCACGCGCCTGCGATCGATGCCGACGAGCTCGAGCAGCTCCTCGGCCTGCTTGAGAGCGCTGCGCTTGTCGATTTTCTCGTGCGCGCGCATCGCGTCGACGAACTGGTCGCCCACGCGCATCACGGGATTGAGGGCGTTCATCGCGCTCTGGAACACCATCGAGACGTTCAGCCACCTGAACTGCCGCAGCGCCTCGGCGCTCTTGCCGACGAGGTCCTCGCCGCGGAAGAGCACGCGTCCGCCGGCGATGCGGCCCGGCGGGCGCAAGATCTGCATCACCGCGTTGGCGACGGTCGTTTTCCCGCAGCCCGATTCCCCGGCGAGACCGAGGATCTCGCCCTCGTGGATGTCGAGGTCGACGCCGTCGACCGCTCGGGCGCGTCCGTACTCGACCGTCAGCCCGCGCAGCTCCAGCAGCGCAGGCGTGTGCGTCCGGGGCTCGACCGGTGCCTCCATCAAGGCGGTCATGTTGACGCGCTCTCCGTGCGCAGTCGCGGGTTGCTGATCTCGTCGATTCCCGCCAGCAGGAAGACGAGGCCCAGCACCGTGAAGGCGAGCGCCGCGCCGGGGAAGAAGAACGGCCACCACTCGCCCTGGAGGACGGTCGAGTTGACCTGCGCCCAGTAGAGCGTGACACCCCAACTGGTTCCCGTCATGTCGCCGAGACCGAGGAACTCGAGGCCGGCGTCGGTGAGCAGCGCGATGTAGAAGACGAGCACGAAACCGGCGGCGATCCGGCTGACCATGTTCGGCATCAGCTCGGCGAAGACCACGCGCCGCGTCGACTCCCCGCTCGCCTTCGCCGCCAGCACGAAGTCACGGCTTTTCAGGGAGAGGGCCTGGCCGCGGAGGATTCGCGCCTCGAACGCCCACAACACCGCTGCGATCACGAGCACCATCGTCCACATGCCGCGGTTCTTCGCAAAGCCGGAGATGACGACGAGCAACGGGATCGCGGGGATCACGAGGAAGACGTTGATGAAGAAGTTGATGACGTCGTCGACGATGCCGCCGGTATACGCGGCTGTGACCCCGAGCGTCGCCGCCAGCGCAGTCGCCAGCAGCGCCGCCGCAAACCCGAGCAGGAGCGAGCGCCGCGCTCCGAGCGCGACCTGGGAGAAGATGTCGCTGCCCTGGTCGGTCGTGCCGAAGAGGTGATGCCACGACGGCGCCTGCTTCGTCGCGAGCAGGTTGAAGTCGTTCGGGTGCGCGACGGAGATCAGCGGCGCGATCAACGCGAAGACGATCATCGACGCGACCATCAGCATCCCGATCCGCGACTTGCGGTTGCGCCACAGCAGCACGAGCCAGCCGGGGACGCGTACCCGGCCGCTTACGCGCGCCGGCGGCGCGGCAAGCGGGAGGTCGATGGTCGGGTCGAACTGCGACATCAGGCGCTCCGCAACCGCGGGTCGAGGATGAGATTGACGATGTCCATCAGCAGGTTCGCTAGGATCACGCAGACCGACAGGACGACGAGGATCGCCTGCGCGAGCGGGTAGTCGTTGCCGAGCACGGCCTGCTGCAGCGTCAGCCCGGCACCGGGATAGCTGAACACGAACTCGATGAACACGAGCCCGCCGATCGCGCTGGCGAACAGCGGGGCGAAGCCGTTCAGCGGCGGCAGGATCGCGTTGCGAGCGGCGTAGCGCGTCATCACGCGGCGGTCGGGCAGACCCTTCGCCTGCGCCACGAGGACGTAGTCCTCACCGATCGTGTTGATCATCACCGTGCGCATGTTCAGCACCCAGCCGCCGGTGAACGCCGCGATGATCACCAGGATCGGCAACTGCGCGTGACGGAACGCGTTCGAGAGGAACGTCCAGTTGAAGCCTGGCGTGATGCCGCTGTCGTACGCGTGCTGGATCGGGAACCAGTTCAGCTTCAGCCCGAGGAAGTAGAGGCCGAGCAGTGCGGTGAAGAACGCCGGCAGTGCGCTGAGCGCCATGAACACCGGCACGACGACGTTGTCGACGGCGCGGCCGCGACGCCAGGCGGCGACCATCCCGATCGCCGTGCCGAGGACGAACGCGAGGATGAACGCCACGCCGACGAGGAACAGCGAATAGGGGAGTGTCCGGCCGACTACCTCGGACACCGGCGTCGGATAGTTCGACGTCGAGATGCCGAAGTTGAAGTGGGCAATCCGGCCGAGGTACGTGACGTAGTCCTGCCAGATCGAGTTGTGCGTCCCGCCGAGCAGAACCTCGAACTGATGCACGATCCCCGGATTGCCGGCGATCTGCGCCGGCGTCAGGTGCGCCAACAGACCGGCGACGGGATCGCCGGGCATCAGCCTCGGCAGCAGGAAGTTGATCGTCAGCGCGACCCAGATCGCGAAGACGTAGAACGCGAGCCTACGAGCGAACCAGCGCATGCAGCCTCCTGAGCGTAGACCGGCGGGCGACGAGGAGGGGTCGCCCGCCGGTCGTGGGCCTTCGGGGGTTAGGCCCCGCTCTTACCGCCCGGACAGATCCGGGTGAACGAGAGGATGTTGTCCGGGAAGGTCGTGAAGATCGGGTCGCCGTAGAAGTTGTTCGAATTGGCGAAGCAATGGAAGTACCTCGTGCTGTATGTCGACCAGCGCGGCCCGATGAACAACGGGATGATCGGGAGGTGCTGGAGGAACGACTTCTCCAGTTGCGCCGCGATCGCGCGCTGCTTCTTCGGGGCGAACGTCACCTTCCACTTGCTCAGCAGGGACGTCGACGCCGCGTCGCTGAAGTGCTCCCAGTTGCCCGTTGCCGACGCGTCCTGTCCCTTCGGGATGAATGCGTTCTGCGACAGGTTGGCGTAGAAGTAGCCGTACGGCGACCCCGTCGAGCCTCCCTGCCACAGGAGCGTCGGATACTTCGTCGCGTAGGCGCCAGGGAACCAGGAGCCCCAGTCGGGCTCGAGCGCAACGTTCGAGTTGATCCCGATGTCGCGCAGGTTCCGGGTGATGATCTGGTTCGAGGCAACCCAGTCCGACCAGCCCGAGATGACGTGGATGTCGAGCTTGACCGGATCGCCCTTCGGATCGATCAGCTTGCCGCTCTTGTACGTGAAGCCGGCGTCGGTCAGCGTCTTCCTGGCCGCTGCCGGGCTGTACGTCGCCATCTGCTTCGCGAGCTTCTTCACCGATGGGTCGGTGACCCAGGTCGGGAAGAGCCAACTGAGGCCGAGCGCGTCGGTCGCCGGCGCGTAGCCGTACTCGCCGAGCTTGACCACGGTCTTGCGGTCGATTGCCTGGCTCAGCGCCTTGCGGAACGCGGTGATGCTGTACGGATACTCGGTGGTGTCGAGCAGGAGCGAGACCGGGTAGCCCTTCTTCGCATAGAACGAGTGGAAGTGCGCCTTGTCCTTGGACTGGTAGGCCTGCTCGACGTTCGGGACGAAGTTGTGCGTCCAGTCGACTTGCCCGCTCTGGATCAGCGCGAGCGCCGCGTCGTTCGACGCCGCCTGCACGTACTCCAGGCACGCGACCTTCGGCGCGCCCTTCTTCCAGTAGTGCGGGTTCTTGTTCAGGACGTAGTCCTGCGTCGTGAACCGCCCGATCTTGTCGAACGGGCCGGAGCCGACGGGGTTCGAGTTCGTGTAGGTCGCCGGGTTCGCGACCTTCGACCAGACGTGCTTCGGGACGATGAACTGCCGGTTCAAGATCGAGGCGATGAACTGCGTGTCAGGCGTCTTCAACGTGATCAGCACCGTGTACGGGCCTCGCGCTCTGATCGACACGACCTCGTTCGCGGCACCGGTCAGGCCGATGCGGTCCATGATCTTGTCCTGCCGACCGGCGGTGAGGCTGTAGACCACGTCGGCCGACGTCAGCGCCTTGCCGTCCGACCACCTCGCGTTGTGCACGAGATTCAGGCGCAGCGTCCGGTTGTGGTTCGTCCACGAGTAGCTGTGGGCGAGCCACGGCTGCGGGCTGGTCTTGCCCAGGGGCGTGATCAGCAACGGCTCGAAGAAGGCACCGTTGACGACTACCCCACTCGGTAGTCCGGTTCCCGTATACGGGTTGAAGTTCCTCGTGAACGCCCCGTCGCCCGAGCCGGTCATGACGAGGCATTTGTGCGCCTTTTGCGCCGCCGGCGCTGCGGCACGATCCACCGCGGCCGGAGTCGCGGCCGCCACGATCACGGCGACGAGTGCGCAAGCCGCGACTGCGGATAGCGCGACCCAGCGGGTGGTACGGAGGGGGAGTCGCATCGGCTAGTCCTGCCTTTCTCGCCCGAGCGCCGGGCGGTTGCAAACGGAGTGTCCGAAAGCGTTTCCGGAAGCGTTACCACGTTTTTACATTGAGAGTCAAGCCCTTATTTCCGCAAATTGCGGGAAATTGGGCGGTCGCTGTTCCGGAACGTTACGGAAACATGATTCAATGCCGCGATGGGGCAGATGGCGACGAACCGGCTGACGATCAGGCAGATCGCCGATCTCGCCGGCGTCTCGATCGCCACCGTCTCCCGGGTGCTGAACGACCGGAACGACGTGGCGCCGGAGACGCGCGAGGCCGTCACCCGGGTGATCCGGGAGAACGGCTACACGGCCAACCGGAGCGCCCGCGGCCTCTCGGCGGGCCGGACCGGGCTGGTCGGAGTGCTCGTCCCGCTGATCTACCCGGCGTACTTCTCGTCCATCCTCGCCGGCGCCGCAGAGGCGCTCTCTGAGCGTGACCTCCGGGTCGTGCTGTCGCCGACGGGGCACGAGCACGACCGCGAGGTGTCGCTCCTCGAGCGCCTCATGCAAGGCGTGACCGACGGGGCGCTGATCGTGATGCCCGAGGAGTCGAGCCCGGAGCTCGAGCTGCTCGTCGACGGCGGCTATCGCTTCGTCGTCGTCGACCCGATCATGCCGCTGGCGGAGCGCATTCCGTCCGTCTCGGCCGCGCACATCTCCGGCGCCGACCAGGCCATGAGGCACCTGCTCGAGCTCGGTCACCGGCGGATCGCACAGATCACGGGCCCGCGCGGTTGGCTCGCAACCGAGGACCGGCGGCGCGGTTACCAGGCGGCGCTCGCCTCGGCCGGGATCCTGCCGGACCCCGCACTCGAGGCGGAAGCGATTCCCGAGATCCCCCCTGGCCGAGCGGCGGCCGAGCAGCTGCTCGCCCTGCCGGAGCCGCCGTCCGCGATCTTCGCGTTCAACGACAACATCGCGATCGGCACCATCCAGGCGGCGCGGGCGCGCGGACTCCGCGTCCCGGAGGACCTCTCCGTCGTCGGCTTCGACGACGTCGAGTCGGCCACCATCGTGACGCCGACACTGACGACGGTTCGGCAGCCGCTCGCTGAGATGGGTCGGACCGCGGTGAGCCTGCTGAACCGGCTGCTGGAGCGGCAGCGCTTCGAAACCCTCCACCTCGAGCTCGCGACCCGCCTCGTCGTGCGCGAGTCGACGGCGCCGCCCGCGCGCTAGCCGTGGTTGACGACCTCGACGTTGTTGCCGTCGGGGTCGAGAACAAAGGCCGCGTAGTAGCCCGGGTGGTAGTCGCGGTCGCCCGGCGGGCCGTTGTCGCAGTAACCTGCCGCGATCAGCTCCCGGTGAAAGGCGTCGACCATCGCGTTGTCGTGCGTCTCGAACGCGAGGTGGAGCTGCTCGGTCGGCTCTTGCGCCTGCACGATCGAGAAGGTGTCGTCGGGTGACGTGAACTGGACGCGGTTCTCGCGCTCGCGGGCGAGGTCGAACCCGCCGAACGGCGCCACGCGCTCGTAGAACGCCGTTGCCGCCCGCAGGTCGGCGACACGGATCCAGAGATGGTCGATCGCGCGAGCGGCCGCCGTGTCGTGATGGACGGCCTCCGCGCTGTTGCCGTCGGGATCGAGCAGGAAGCCGCCGTAGTAATCCTGCC
>DATFTK010000079.1:0-3843 GCA_035262005.1 Gaiellaceae bacterium
TACGTGACGAGCACTGGTGGACGTTGCCCGCGTATTGCCTCCTGCCGAACCACTACCACCTCGTTCGTCGAGACGAAGCGGTCGGAGCTGACGGCTGGGATGGGGAAGCTGAACGGCCGTCACGCGCAGCGCTTCAACCGGCGCTACGACCGAGTCGGCCACGTGTTCCAGAACCGCTTCAGTTCTCACGTGATCGAGGACGACGAGCACTTCCGGCGGGCGATCGCCTACGTCCACGCGAACCCGGTCGACGCCGGGCTCTGCACATCGGCAAGGGAGTGGCCGTGGCGGCGGCCTGTCTGAGACGGACTAGGCCGAGGGACTGTCCCTGGGACACGGCCATACTGAGCGGGTGCTCGAGCGACTGAAGGAGCTGTTCCGCCACTCGGCGATCTACGGGCTGGGGTCGATCGTCGCGCGGATTCTCGGCGTGCTGCTCCTGCCGCTGTACACGCGCTATCTGACGCCCGGCGACTACGGGTTGATCGAGACGTTGGTCGCGCTCTCGGCGGTGCTGAGCGCGCTCGTCGCGCAGGCGATGAAGAGCGCGTTCTTCCGCTTCTACTTCGACTCCGTGGAGCCCGCTCGCCGCCTGCTGGTCGTGCGCACAGCGTTCTGGTACGTGATCGCGGCGTCGACGCTGACGCTCGCGGCGGGCGTCATCTTCTCGCCCCAGATCTCGTGGGTGCTGTTCCACACTCAGCATCACGCCGACCTGGTGATCGCGTCGTTCGTCGGCTTGTGGGCGGCGATGAACTACGACCAGATGACGTCGCTGTTCCGGGTCGAGCAGCGCTCGACGGCATATGTCGCGGCGACGCTCGCGAACGTCGGGATCACGATTGCCGCCACCGTCCTGCTCGTGGTCGCGTTCGACCAGGGACCGCTCGGCGTCCTCGTCGGGAACTTCACCGGGACGCTGGTCGTCTACGCAGCGCTGCTGCTGTACAGCCGCCACGCGCTCGGGCTGCAGTTCGACCGCCGGCTGTACCGCGCAATGAACCGCTTCGGCCTGCCGCTCGTTCCCTCGGCGGTCGCGCTCTGGTTGACGAACTTCGCCGACCGCTTCTTCCTGATCAAGCTCACGAGCCCGCACGAGGTCGGCCTGTACTCGATCGGCGTCCGGATCGCGTCGGCAATCGTGTTGCTGCTGACCGCGTTCCGACTGGCCTGGCCGGCGTTCGCATACTCGATCGACGACGACAGGGAAGCACGCAGGACATACAGCTTCGTCCTCACCTATGTCGTCTTCGTCTGCTGCTGGCTCTCGCTCGGCCTCGGGCTGCTCGCCCCGTGGATCCTGCGGCTGATCACGACCAGGCCGTTCTATGCCGCGTCGAACGTCGTCGCGCCGCTCGCGTTCAGCGTCGCGGCGTTCGCGGGCTACGTCGTCGTGCAGATCGGAACGGGCCGAGCTCGGCAAACGCGCACGAACTGGGTGGTGACCGGGATCGCCGCCGCGCTCAACATCGTCCTCAACCTGGCGCTGATCCCGCCGTACGGGCGGATGGGGGCGGCGATCGCGACCGTCATCTCGTACGCGGTGCTGTTCGTCTTGATGGCCTGGCGCGCGCACGCCGTCTTCCCGGTGCAGTACCAGTGGCGCCGGGTCGCGACCGTCGCGCTCGTCGCCGTCGCGCTGACGGTCATCGGGAAGGCGGTCGACGCGCCCTTCGGTGTCGCGCTGGCCCTCACGGCGGTGTACCCGCTGCTGCTGGCCCCACTCGGCTTCTACCTCCCGGCCGAGCGCAGGCGGCTACGGCGATTGCTGCCTATCCTGGGGCGGTGAACGTCCTCGCCGCACTCCTGCTGGCGTCCACTTCGCTCCACATCACCGTCTGGCCCAACGGCTCCGACCACGCACCCAAGAAGACCTACACGCTGACCTGCACGCCGACCGGCGGGACGCTGCCGTTCCGCGCCCGTGCGTGTGTCCGGCTCGCCCGCCTCAAGGCGCCGTTCGCGCCGACCCCGAAGAATCTCGCCTGCACCGAGATCTACGGCGGCCCGGACGAGGCGCTCGTCACGGGGCGCCTTCGCGGCACGCTAGTCCGCGCCCGCTTCAACCGCCGGGACGGCTGCGAGATCGACCGCTGGAATCGCGTCGCCTTCCTCTTCCCCGCGTCGTAGCGCGGCGGTGAACGCCAGTGCGCCGAGGGTGAACCCGGCGGCGATGGCAAGGAACACGACCGACATCCCGACATACTGCAGTGCCTGCCCGACGGCGAGGAAGCCGAGCGGCCCGATCACGACCGCGATCGTCATGACGGCCGTGATCACCTTCGGACGAAGCGCCTCCGGCGGCCGCACCGTGACGATGCTGAGCACGGGCACATTGACGAGCGGCGTGAAGAAACCGAACACCGCGAGCACGACGACGACGACCGGCCACGGAAGGTCGAGCGCGAGCAGCCAGAGCGGCGCCGCCATCCCGACGATCCCGACGGCGGCGAGCCTGAGCAGCGACACCTTCCGCACGATCTGCGAGGCGAGAATGCTCCCGCCGAGTGCGCCGGCGCCAAAGGCGGCGAAGAAGAAGCCGACGATCGTCGAGTCGGCGTCGAAGCGGCGTACGACGAGCACCGGCAGCATCGCGATCAGGCCCTGCGCGACGAAGTTGATGAACGCGGCCGTGGCCATCATCGGCCCGAGCAGCTTGTCGTGGAGGGCGTAGCGCAGGCCGGCGAAGAGACCGCGCGACGACTCGTCGGCGGGAACGCGCCTGCCCGCGCGCACGAACACGAGAATGACGACGAACGAGAACGCATACGTCGCGGCGTCGACGAGCAGGACGGCCGGCGCGCTGAGCCACGCGATCAGCACACCCGCGAGGATCGGCCCGCCCAGCTGCGTCAGCTGGTTCGCCGCCTGCACGAACGCGGAGCCCTGCGCGACGAGGTGCTCGTCCTCGCCGAGGACCTCGGGAAGAATCAGGCGCGACGACGAGTAGTACGGCGCCATGAAGCAGCCGAGCAAGAACGCGGACGCGAGCAGCAGGCCGAACGTGAGGTGCCCGGTCCAGTGCAGGATCGGAATCGCCGCCATGATCGGCACGCGGGCCGCGTCTGCGACGTTCATCGTCCGCTTCGCGCCGAGGCGCGCGATCACGGAGCCCGAGGGGATGCCGAGCAACCCGACGGGCAGGAGCTCGCACGCGAGCACCCAGCCCATGCGGGCGGTCGACCCGGTCGTGATCAGCACGAACCACGGGAGCGCGACGTAGGTCATCGCCGACCCGGTCAGGGAGACCAGCTCGGCCGCGAGGATGGCGGCCAGCGACCGGTTCTTCAGCATCGACACGGCGGGATAATAATACGTACGTACGGTTTTGTAAAGTGAGCACGTGCCGAAGGTCTCCGAAGCGCACCTCGAAGCCAGGCGGGCGCAGATCCTCGACGGCGCCCGCCGGGCGTTCGCGCGCCACGGCTACCACGGCGCGACCGTCGCGAAGCTCGAGCAGGAGATCGGCCTTTCGCGCGGCGCGATCTTCAACTACTACCCCGACAAGTGGTCGCTCTTCCTCGCGCTCGTCCGAAGTGACCGGCACCGCTTCTACGACACGCTGGAGAAGGAGGGGCTGGACGGCCTCCTGCGCCTCCTGACGGAGGAGAGCCCCGAATGGCTCGGCGTCTATTTCGAGCTCGCCCAGCGCCTGCGGACGAACCCTGAGCTGTTCGATGACCTCAAGGAGGCCGCGCCCGAAGAGGCGGAGCGCTCCCTGGCGCTGTTCGAGTCCTGGCAGCGCGACGGCCAAGTCCGCGGCGACGTCTCACTCGAGACGATCATCCATTTCATGAACGTGGTCGCGAACGGGATCGCGCTCGGGACCTCGCTCGGGGTCAC
>DATFTK010000080.1:0-22436 GCA_035262005.1 Gaiellaceae bacterium
TAGCTGACGTGCTCCGCGCCCACGATCAGCGCCCGCTCGCCGATTGGCAGCCCTCGCTGCGCGAGCTGCTGCAGCAGGCCAGTCGTCAGCACGCCCTCCGCGCGCGTGCCTGGCACCAGCCGGGCAGAGCGCGGCCGTTCGCGGCACCCGGTTGCCAGCACCACGGCGTCCGGCTGGATGCGCTCGCGACGATCCGCCGTCGTCAGCTCGAGTCCCCCGGACGCGTCCCAGCCCGTCACCATCGTCGCCACACGCACCTCGACGCCGGCCGCGTGCGCAAGCTCGACGTGTCGCCGGGCGTAGCGCGGCCCCGACAGGACGCGGCGCAGATCGCGCACGCCGAACCCCTGGTGCTCGCACTGGCGCGGAATCCCGCCTGCGTGCTGCTCGCGGTCGATCACAACGACGTCCGCGACGTTCCGGCGTCGCAGCTCGACGGCGCTGGCGAGGCCCGCCGGGCCGCCGCCGACCACGACGACGGTCATCCGCGCAACAGCTCGCGCACGTGCGCGCCGCAGTAGAAACCCTGGCAGCGCCCCATCAGAACACGCGTGCGCCGGCGCAGGCCGTCGAGATCCGACGGCGGAATCGCGCTCGCCCGCGCCGCTTGAATCTCGCCGAGCGTCACGCGCTCGCAGAAGCAGACGATCGGTCCGCCCTGTTCGTACGGGCGCGGCGCGAGCTCGCCGATGTTCGGCATGCGCAGCTCCGGCGGCGCCGGCCGTCTCGCGATGCCAAGCACCTCACGGACATGCTCGGCGATCGCAAGCGATGCGGTCAGCCCGGTCGAACGGATGCCGCCGACGCAGACATAGCCGCCGTCGACGTGGAGCTGGTAGTCGTCGTGCTCCGTCGCCGCACGGACGCCGACGTACACCGCCGTGACGTCGTGCCCGACGAGCTCTGGGACGATCCGCTCCGCCTCGCGACGCAGGTAGGAGAGCCCCGCCGCGGTCGATGACGTGTCGTCCTTCCGCTCGACTTCCTCCGCCGTCGGCCCGACGAGGATGTTGCCGAACACGGTTGGCGAGACCAGCACGCCCTTGCTCGTGACGGTCGGCACCGCGAGCACGACGTGATTCAGCAGCGGGCGCGCGAGCTTGTCGAACACGAGCAGCTCGCCGCGCCGCGGCCGAACCGTGAAGCGGTCGTAGCCGAGCATCCGGTCGACGTCGTCGCTGTACAGACCCGCGGCGTTGACGACGATCCGCGCCCGCAGCTCGCCTCCCGTGGTCTCGACCCGGAAGCCCTCAGCGCTGCGCTCGATCCCGGTGACGCGGGTGTTGGGAAGCAGGTCGCAACCACCCAGCACAGCCTCTGTCGCGTAAGCGAGCGGCGTCGTGAACGGACAGACGATGCCCTCGCCGGGGATTTCCAGCGCAGCCTGCGCAGTCGGCCCGAGGTGCGGCTCGCGCGCGAGGAGCTCATCCGCGCCGAGCTCGCGAATCTCGTCGTAACCGTTGGCGCGCGCACGCTCGACGATGGCGGGAAACGCGGCGAGCTGCTCGGCGTTCCAGGCGACGAGCAGGGCGCCCGTGCGGGCAACCGGGATACCGACGCGCATCGCGTACTCCTCGAGCAGCTTCGAGCCGCGCCGGACGAGCCTGGCCTCGAGCGTTCCCGGCTTCGCGTCGAAGCCGGTGTGGAGCAACGCAGTGTTGGCCTTGCTCGTACGTGCGCCGACGTCGGCGCCCGCCTCGACGAGGGCGACGCCGAGCCCCGCCCCCGTGAGCTCGCGCGCAATCGCCGCGCCAACGACGCCCGCGCCGACGATGACGGCGTCCGGGTTCAGGCCCGCGACAGCTCGGCGAGCGAGGCGGCGGCGGCTTCCCAGCGCGCCAGGCGCTCCGCGGCCTCGGCCGCGTCGAGCCGCGGCTCGAACACCTGCTCGGGCTCCCACGAGCCGACGGCCGCTGCGGGTGTCCCGGCCGCGCCTGCGCCGAGCCGTGCAAACGCGCCGACGCCGAGGGCGGTCGCGTCCGCGGACGGATACCGCTCGACCGGAGCCTGCAGCAGGTCCGCCTGCGCCTGCATCAGCGATGCCGAGCGCGTGAGCCCGCCGTCGACACGCAGCCGTTCGAGCGGCCGGCCCATGTCCTCGCCCATCGCGCGGGCGAGCGACGCGACCTGCGCGGCGATCCCCCAGACGACTGCCGCGACGAGATCCTCGCGTCGGCTGGCGAGCGACAGTCCGAGCCACCCACCGCGCGCCTCCGGCGCCCAGAACGGCGCACCGAGCCCTGCGAGCGACGGAACGAAGATGGCGCCGTCACCCGTCGCCACGACACCGTCGAGATCCGCGGCCTGCTCGATCAGCGCCAGCTCCTGCAGCCACGAGACGGCGGAGCCGGCGCTGTACACCTGCCCGTCGAGGCAGTACGTCGTCACGCCGTCGAGCCGCCATGCGACGCAGGCCGCCAGCCGCGACTGCGAATGCGGCACCGTTTCGCCGGCATTCGCCAGGATGAAGGCGCCGGTCCCGTAGGTGCACTTCGCCTCCCCGGGCGCGAAGCACGATTCCGCGAACAACGCCGCCTGCTGGTCGACAGCCAGACCGGTCACCGGCAAGGTCGGCCCGAAGGCGTCCGTCTCGCCGATCCGCGCCGCGCAGTCGACAAGCTCCGGCTGCGTCGCCGGGTCGAGCTCGAACAGCGCGCACGCCTCGTCCGACCACGTCGTCGACTCGAGATCGAGGAGGAGGCTGCGCGACGCCGTCGCCGCGTCGGTGACGAACGCTCCCGCGAGCTGCGACGACGTCCACGCGTCGATCATCGTGATCACGCCGGCGTCTCCGGTCTCGCGCCGGAGCCACGTCATCTTCGGCGCCGAGAAGTACGGGTCGAGCGGCAGGCCGGTGATCTCCATCAAACGGTCCGCATGATCCGCGAGCTCGCGCGTGATGCCGCCTGCGCGGCGGTCCTGCCAGCTGAGCGCCGGGCCGAGCGGCTCGCCGGTCGCCCGGTCCCAGCGCAGGACCGTCTCGCCCTGGTTCCCGAGCCCGACCGCCTCGACCTCGACCGCTGCGGCAGCGAGCGCGCCGCGAGCGGCGTCGACGATCGACTGCAGCAGCTCCATGGGGTCTTGCTCGACCGCGCCGGCCGCACCGGCCCGGGGATGCACCGGAGCGCTGCTCTCTCCTAGAACCTCTCCCCCGTCACCGACAACGATTGCTTTCGTCGCCGACGTCCCCTGGTCGATCGCCAGGATGTTCGCCACACGGCAAACCTACAACGCCCTCACGCGCTGCGGAAGTCGACGATCAGCCGCGAAGGGGAGTCGGCGGTCGTGACGCGGAACGGCACCTTGCCTTCGAGCCCGATCGCCCAGCTCAGCGCCGCCTCGAAGTCGCCGGTGCGCACGACCTCCTTGACGACGGAGGCGCCCGGAAGCCGTTTCGGGCCCTTGTAGACGAGCTCGCCCTCGCCGCTCGACAGGTCGAACCCCGACGCCGGCTCCATCCGCACGACGACGAATGCGTTCCCCGCGACGTCGACCGGATTGCCGGAGCCGTCCTCCTGCAGCGGCGGCTGGACGTACTCGACGCGGTAGCCGGGCAACCCGGGGTCGCGGAACTGGAACACGACTCGGTCGTAGCCCGCATGCCGGCCGACGGCCACTCGGTCGAGCAGCGCTGTCCCCTTCACCGTGCTCGGCGCGACGACGACCGCCGCGGCTGCGCCCGCGAGGCTGTCGGTCGGCTCGCTCGCCGTCGTCGTCGGGGTGGTCGCCGTCGTGGTGCCGGCCGCGGGCGAAGGCGGCCCGCTCGTGTGGGACGAGCTGCCGCAGCCCGCCGTGGCCGCGACCACGACGACCAGAAGAAGAGCGCGCGCTCGGATGCGGCGAGCGTACTGCCGCGTTGTTAAGAAACCTCGGTGCAGCACTGGCTCCTCGTTCGCGGGTCGGCCGGACGGCTCCTCCCCGACGATGTCGATCCCGACCGGCTGCGCGCGCATTCCTCCACCCGACGCCCGAGCGTCCAGAAGGGAGATCTCGCAGTCTGCTACGCCTCCGGCTGGCAGACGATCTTCGCCATCGTCGAAGTCACCGGCGATCCGGAGAACGACCCCGACCGCGACCGCTGGCGCTTCGCGTTGCGGCCGCTGCTGGCCCTGCCGCGGCTCAGCGAGGCACCGCCGGTCGAGACAGCCGGCGTGTTCCCCCGCAGCCTCGGGCGTCACTCGTACGTCCGGCTGAGGCCGGCACAGTTCGACGCCGCGCGCGAGGCGCTGTCGAACTCGAACAATCCGCTTCGTTTTCCCTAACGATTTGCTTCTAAGGTCAGCGGCCGTGCGTACCTCCCTCGCAATCGTCGCCCTCGGGATCGCCGTCTGGATGGGCGTGATCGCGCACACGAGCAATGCCGCGCGGCCCGACGCCGACACCCTCCGTCAGCTACAGGGCGTCAACTTCGTCGGCTCCTGCGGGTTCAGCCACATGGCGATGGACGATCCGATCGTGTACCCGCGTCAGCCGGGTGTTTCTCACGACCACAGCTTCGTCGGCAGCACGACGACGAACGCCTTCTCGACACTGCGCACGCTGCGCGCCGGCTCCTCGACGTGCAAGCGCGGCGGCGAGACGGCCGCGTACTGGATGCCGACGCTTCTGCTGAACGGCCAGATGGTCGCCCCGACCAACGCGACGGTCTACTACCGGCGCAAGACGCTCGCGCCCGTGCGCGTCTTCCCTGCCGGCTTCAAGCTGGTCGCAGGCGATCGCAGCGCGACCTCGCCGCAGGGCCTGCAGCTCACGTTCTGGAACTGCGGCGCGGCCGCCGCCGTTCCGGCGTCGACCGAGGTCCCGACCTGTCCCAACACCGGAGCGCAGAGCCTCCGACTCCACGTCAACTTCCCGAGCTGCTGGGACGGCAAGCACGTCGACAGCGCGGATCACAAAAGCCACGCCGCGTATCCCGTGCGGGGCGCGTGCCCGGCTTCGCATCCGATCGCAGTGCCCGCGATCTCGCTGATCTACCGCTATCCGATCACGGGCGGGGCGGGCGTGACGCTCTCGTCCGGCGGCCAATACTCGGCGCACGCCGATTTCTTCAACGCGTGGCGGCAGGGAAGGCTGGTCTCGCTTGTGAACACCTGCCTCAACGCGCAGCGCCACTGTGGACGGGGCGCCTAGTACCGTCCCCGCATCGAGGAGCTCGCACCAGGACTGCGCCGCTGGACCGCGTGGCACGACGAGTGGAGGCAGATCGTCGGCTCGCTTGCCGTCGACACTGACGACGGGCTCGTGCTCATCGACCCGCTCGACCCCGCGCCCGAGCTGCACGCGCCCCAGCATGTGCTGATCACCGTCTACTGGCACGGCCGCTCGACCAAAGACCTCGATGCGAAGCACGTGTGGGCGCCGACACGATCCGCGCAGCCGCTCCGCAACCGCGGGATCGGCGTGACCGACGTGTTCCGGAGCGGTGACGAGCTTCCTGGCGGGATCCGGGCCTTCCAGACCGCCCGCGCGTCCGAGGTCGTCTACTGGCTGCCGGAGCAGCGCGCCCTCGCGGTCGGCGACGTGCTGCTCGGCTCGCCGCTGCGGCTCTGCCCGGAGCGCTGGCTCGGCAAGCAGACGCACGACGACCTGCGCGCCGGCCTCCGGCCGGTCCTCGAGCTGCCGCTCGAGCGCGTGCTCGTGTCGCACGGGGAGCCGGTCGTCGAGGACGGCCGCGCCGCGCTCGCGGCGGTGCTTTAGGTGCGGAAGCACCTCGCGCCCGAGGACCTGGGCGACCTGCTCGATCGACCGCTCGTCGCCGTGCTTGCGACCTACCGTGCCGACGGCCGCGTGCTCCTGTCCCCTGTCTGGCACCGCTGGCGCGAGGGCGGCTTCGACGTCGTCACCGGCCCCAACGACGTGAAGGTGCGTCACCTGCGCCGCGACCCCCGCGCCGGCCTCGTCGTCTACGAGCATGTCCCGCCGTACCGCGGCATCGAGGTTCGAGCCGACGCCCGCCTCGAGGATGCCGGCGACGCCGTTCGCGCGATCGCCAGCCGCTACCTCGGCGAGCGCGACGGCGCCGCCTACGCGGATAGCTCCGGCGACGACACCCTCATCCGCCTCGAGCCGGGACTGCTGCGCGCGTGGGACTTCGCGGACCAGCTCTAACCTGACCGCATGGTCTTCCTGCCGTCGACGCGACACCTCCTGCGGGCGAAGGATCTGATCGACGCTCGCTACCGCGACCCGCTCGACGTCCCGACCCTCGCCGCGGCCGCGCACCTCTCCCCCGCCCACTTCAGCCGCGAATTCCGCCGCGTCTTCGGCGAGACACCGCACCGGTACCTCCTCACGCGGCGGCTCGAACGCGCGGCGGAGCTGCTGCGCAACACGGATCACTCCGTCGCGGACATTTGCTTCGACGTCGGCCTCACGAGTGTCGGCTCCTTCACCACCAGCTTCCGGCGTGCGTACGGCATGTCACCGACCGAGTACCGCGCCGTGCATCCTCCGCTGACACGCGCACGCATCCCGACGTGCGTGCTCCAGGCGTACGCGCGGCCGGTGAGCAGTTTTCGAGAAGACAGGCGCGTGGCGCAGGGCTAACGTCGCCGACGACCGTTCACTTCGAGTTGGAGGACGAGATGCTGAAGCAACTGACGAACGTGCAGGTCTGGGTGCTCGACCAGGACGAGGCACTGAGCTTCTACACCGAGAAGCTGGGCATGGAACTGCGGGAGGACGTCACCGTCCCCGAGATGGGCAACTTCCGCTGGCTGAGCGTCGGCGTGCCGGGACAGGACGACGTCTCGATCGCGTTGCTGGAGATTCCGGGACCGCCCGTGTTCGAACAGGACACGCGCCAGAAGATCCTCGACCTCCTCGCGCGCGGCGCGGCCGGCGGGCTGTTCTTCAGGACGGACGACGCGCACAAGACCTACGAGGAGCTGAAGGGCCGCGGCGTCGAGTTCACGCAGGAGCCGACGGAGCAGCCGTACGGCATCGACGCTGGCTTCCGCGATTCTTCAGGCAATCACTTCCGCGTGATGGAGCAGCCTTCCTAGAGACTGAAGGCGTGCTCGAGGGCAAGTGCGAATGCGGAGCCGTTCGCTACCGCGTGGCGGACGAGTTCAGGTACGCGGCGAACTGCCACTGCTCGAACTGCCGGGCGGCGACCGGCTCCGCATTCAAGCCCTTCGCCGGCATCGAACGGTCGAAGCTCGAGCTCACCGACGGCGGCGACAAGCTCCTGATCTGGGGCGACGACGACGGCAACCACACGCGCTGCGGCGTCTGCGGGTCGCTGCTCTACTCCGTCGTGCGCGACGGCGCGTGGGTGCACGTGGCGCTCGGCTCGCTCACCGATCCGCCGAGCATCCGCCCGAGCGAGCACATCTTCGTCGGCTCGAAGGCGCAGTGGTTCGAGATCACCGACGACCTTGCTCAGCGGGAGGAGTACGAGTAGCCGCTCGCTCCGCGAGGTAGCGCTGCTCCTGCAGGCCCGTCGTTCGCCGAGCCGCAGAGGCGTAGTGCTCGCGCGCCGCCTCGAGGTCGCCCGCTTGCTCCAAGAGGTGTGCGCGGACCGCGTCGACCCGGTAGTTGCCGTCGAGGCGGTCGGCGACCTGGTCGACGAGCGCGAGCCCCGCGTCCGGCCCCTCGACCATCGCCAGCGCGACCGCGCGGTTCAGCGTCACGACCGGGTTGTCGGTCATCTGCTCGAGCAGCCCGTAGAGCGCGAGGATCTGCGGCCAGTCGGTGTCCTCGGCCCGCGGCGCTCTGGAGTGGACGGCGGCGATCGCCGCCTGCAGCTGATACTCGCCGACGGCGCCGCCGCCGATCGCCGCGTCCAGCAGTCCGATCCCTTCGGCGATCGACGCGCGATCCCAGCGCCGGCGGTCCTGCTCCGGTAGCGGAATGAGGTCCCCGCCGGCATCCGTACGTGCCGGGCGGCGTGCCTCGAGCAGCAGCATCAGCGCCAGCAGGCCGCTGACCTCGGCTTCGTCCGGAATCAGGCCGTGAAGCAGCCGCGCGAGCCGAATCGCTTCCTCCGACAGGTCCGCGCGCTGGACGGTGTAGCCCTCGTTGAAGATCAGGTAGAGGACGTGCAGCACGTTCCGGAGCGCGGCGGGCCGCTCCGCCGGCGAGGGCAGCCGGAACTCCCCGCCTGCCGCCTTGAGCCGCTGCTTCGCCCTGCTGATCCGCTGCGCCATCGTGGCCTCGTCGACGAGGAACGCGCTGGCGATCTCCGCCGTCGTGAGCCCGCCGACGGCGCGCAGCGTCAATGCGATCGCCGACGCCGGCGTCAGCGCCGGGTGGCAGGACATGAACAGCACGGCCAAGGTGTCGTCCCGGTCGGACACGTCGGGTGCCTGGCACTCGTCTGCGACCGCGGCGCGCTCGCGCTCACGGCGTGACCGGTCGCTGCGGTACTGGTCGATCAGCCGCCGGGCCGCGGCCTGCAGGAGCCAGGCGTGCGGATTGTCGGGAACGCCGTCCTTCGGCCAGCGCAGCGCGGCCGTCAGCAGCGCCTCCTGCACCGCGTCCTCGGCGGCGGCGAAGTCGCCATAGCGGCGGGCGAGCGCGCCGAGGACCTGGGGCGCTTCCCGGCGCAGCAGGTCCTCGACACCGGAGCCAGCGTTCAGCGCTTCGCGCCGGCCGTTTGCAAGTAGGCGTCCATCTCGGCGGCGTCGGACGGCGCCTCCTCCATGACCTGCCGCACCTGGATCGGCTGCTGTGTCGGCAGGCCGCCGGGCCCGGGCACGGCGGACAGCTTTGCCGCGATCTCATAAGCACGCTCGACCGACGCGACGTCGACCACCTGGAAGCCCGCAAGCCACTCCTTGAACTCCTGGAACGGCCCGTCGGTGATGACGGGAGACGTGCCGTCGGAGGTGACGATCGCGGCCAGGTCGGGACCGGCAAGCACCTCGGACTGGACGAGCTCGCCGCTTGCTACGAGCTCCTTGTGCAGAGCTCGGTAGTAGTCGAGGTGGGCGTCGACCTCCTCTGGCTTCCACTCCTCCATCGGCGTGTCGACGACGCCGGGCTCGAACGTGACTGTCAGCAGGTAGCGGGGCATCTCAGACCTCCTGTCGTGGGGTTCCACCCGATAAGACGGAGCCGTCGAACCATTCTCGACATCTCAGTCCGCCACGAACGCCTCGAGGCGGCCGGCCTCTCCGGCAAGCTCGTGCTGCGCGGCTCGCGGCAACTTTGCGAACGGCGTCGTGACGACTCGGCCGCCTTCGACGCTCCACGTTCCGGCGACGAAGCCGTCGACGAGGAACGTCGGCGCGACGTCGCCGTTCACCCGGATGACGCGCTTCCGGTACGGCTCCGGCAGCACCCGCGTCCGGACGGCCCATGCCAGCAGCACGTTGTCCCACTTCGGTAGGAAGCGAACAGGCGCCGGCGTGTCCGGATCGGGGAGGGGTGCACGGGGAATGTCGAAGAGCTCGCGTCCCTGCTCGTCGCGGAATCGCCGCAGCGGCTCCAGCACCGCGAGCGATGCCTTGAGCTCGGGGACGTGCATCATGCTCCACTGGCAGATGTCCCGCAGGGACGAGGGGCCAAAGGCGGCGAGGTAGCGGCGGATCAGCTCGGCGCGCGCCTCGAGCGGCACATGCGCGACAGGCTCGTCGATCGCGACAAAGCGTCCCACGGGACGGGCACGCCACAGCGCCGTCTCGTGATGGTGCACGAGGTGGGCGCGCACCCGCGCGTACTGCCACGCGCGCCGCGGGCTGACGCCGTTCAGCTCGTGGTTCTGCTCGATGTAGGCGATCGCGTCCGCGGATGCGACCGGTCCCGCCGCCGCCAGCTCGCGCACCGACGGCGCCAACCGGCCGGCCAGCTTCGAGTCCCATGGGAAGTTCGTCTCGCTCATCGCAGCGCGAATGAGCGCGTAATCGGGCCTCGTGACGAGGTGCAGCGTCTGGCGCATGGCGGTTGCCTTGACGACGTCGCCGCGCGCGAGTAGCCGCTCCAGCGTCTCGCGCTTGAAGCCCGTCGTCCGCGTCCAGATGCCGATGTACGGCGACGACGGCCACTGCGCCTGCAGCCCGACGAGGCGCTCGATCAGCGCAGTCGCAGGCAGCCGCTTGCGGTCCAGCAGCAGCTGCCGCGCGAGCACCGCGCGATTCAGCTCCCGCACCGTCAGGACTCGCTCGCCCCCCACGAGGGGCAGCTTACGAGGTTGCCCTCTGTCACCAGATCCTCACCGGACCGTTGCCACGGCGGAACCCATGCGGCAACGAGCGCACGAGAGGGTCCCGCGGTCAATTTCGATTGGGGAGGGAGCATGTCACGAAGGAGGCTCGGCTTCGCGGTGCTCGTTGCGCTGACGATCGGGGCGGTCGCAGCGGGAATCGCCGTGGCCGGTAAGGGCAACGGCAACAACAAGACGTTCGAATACACGGTTGGACTGTGGGGGGACCTGCCCTACAACGACGTGCAGGCCCAGACGGGCGTGCCGAATCTCATTGCCGACATGAACAACTCGGATATCTCGTTCTCGATCCACGACGGCGACCTGAAGGCCGGCAACGCCACAGCGGGCTCCGCGACGCCGACGACCTGCGCCAACGCGCTCTACGTGCAGTCGCTCGGCTTCCTCAACTCACTCCAACAGCCGGCGTTCTTCACGCCCGGCGACAACGACTGGACCGACTGCGACCGGCCGTCAAACGGCTCGTTCAACGAGCTCGAGCGGCTGCAGCATGAGCGGGACGTTCTCTTCTCCACCGATCAGTCGTTCGGTCAGAAGACGATGACGACCGAGGTCCAGACCACGCCACTGTGCGTCGGCACGAAAAGCACCACCGCCGGGTCAGTCGATCCCAACCAGTACTTCTCGACGCCGTGCGTCGAGAACCGCCGCTGGACGTTCCACAACGTCACCTTCGCGACGGTCAACGTGCAGGGCACGTGCAACAACCTCTGCTCGAGCAGCACCCCTCCCGGCGTCGACGTCAATGGCGACCCGCCGGAGTACGCCGCGCGCGAGAAGGCCGACGAGCAATGGCTCCAGCAGACGTTCGACGAGGCGAAGGCCGACGGCTCGGCCGGCGTGATGATCGTGTGGCAAGCCGATCCCGGGTTCGACAAGAGCGACGGGACGCGGGCGCCGCTCCGCGACCCGAAGACGCTCGTCGAGTCGGACGGGGCTCCGGACGGATTCCACGACATCTTGTCCAAGCTGCGCGACCTCACGATCGACTTCAGGAAGCCGGTCGTGCTCGTCCACGGCGACTCCCACTACTTCCGCGTCGACCACCCGCTCCAGGATTCGCAGGGTCGCCGGCTCGAGAACTTCACGCGGGTCGAGACGTTCGGCGACAACCAAGGAAACGGCAACAACGACGTGCAGTGGGTGAAGGCGCTGATCGACCCGCAGTCGCGGGACGTCTTCGCCTTCCAGACGCAGATCGTGCCCGCGAACCGCGTGGCGGTTCCGGCGCCCTGACGCGTCAAGACCGCTTGCCCGGAAGCGCGACGCTCACGAGCGTCGTCTTCCGGGCTTGCCGGTCCCGCACGAAGACGTCGGTCGAGCGGTTCCCGTCTCCGCGGACGAGGTTCGACGCGTCGGAGTAGAACGCGACGAATCGTCCGCTCGAGCTGAGCGGTCCCGAACCGGTGAAGCTCGGGCCGTTCCCGGCGGCAACCACCTCGGTCCTGCCCGACGCGAGGCTCCGGACGATCACCTGCTGCGTCGAGCCGGACGGTCCACCCTCGTAGGCGACCGTTCGGCCGTCCGCGGAGATCGCCGGATTCCCGACACCGCTCGCAAGAAGGGTCGTCGTCTCCGCGACGCGGTCGCGGACGTACAAGGCGGGCGCGAACTTCGGCGTGTCCGGAAAGTGCGGCTCAAGAAGAAAGGCGACGTACCGTCCGTTTGCGCTGATCGTCGGTACGTCGGCGGTCCCCGCGAGCGGCGCGCCGCCGGAGTCGACGCTGACGACGTCGGTCGAGCCGGTCGAGCGATCGCGCACGACGACGTGCCCGGCACCGTCGCTGCAGGCGACGTAGCGGCCCTTTGCGCTCAGCGCCGGCAGCGAGCCGCGCCCGATCGCCTCGGTCGCCCGCCGCTTTCCGTCACGCACGTAGACCTGCCCCTCGGATTCGAACGCGACATACCGTCCGTCCGCCGAGATCGCCGCCTGGCCGGCCTCGCTCGCGAACTGCCGACCGTCGGGACCGATGCTGACGCGCTCAGTCCGGTTCGACACCCGGTCACGGACGAAGACGTCCGCGACGTCGTTCGTGTCACCGGCGACGAGGTTCGTGGCGTCGGACCACATCACGACGTAGCGGCCGCTCGCGCTGATCGCCGCCAGGCCGGTGCGCGCGTTCGCTTGAACGCCGTGCGGACCGACGTTGACGCGCTGTGTGGTGTGGCGGCCCAGGTCGCGGACGAAGACGTCATAAACGCGATTCGTGTCGCCCCTGACGAGGTTCGACGCCGAGGATGCGATCGCCACGAACCGCCCGTCGGCGCTGACGGCGGCGTTTCCGCTGCCTCCGTTCGCCGGCCGGGCCGCGCCGGCGGCGCCCACGAGCAGCAGCACGATCATCACGACGAACACCGTCCGTGACGTTACGCCGGTCAGATGGTGAACGTGTTAACGCGCGAGCTTACGCAGCTTCTTCCAGGCCGCCGGCAGGCGCTGCTGGATCTCGTTGCGTCTGATCCGCTCTTGCTCGGCGAGCCTGCCGGCAGCAAACGCGACACCCGACGCGTCGTACCGATGCGCGATCTCGCGCAAGCGCTCTTCGCCGACGGCTGCATCCTGGTGCTCGCCGAGGACGTCCTGCATCCGCGTCGCGGCCCTGATGATGCAGCGCGCTCGCTTGCCCGCCGCCGCTCCGCCGAGCTCGGTCGCATAGCGCACGCTCTTCACCCTGATCCGCAGGCCGTGGAGCGCTTCGTCGCCCGGTCGTCGCCCGAGCCTCCGCACCCGCGCCATCAGTCGTCGCAGCTCGCGCGCGGCGAGCTGGTCGAGCTTGCGTGCCGGCGGCACGGCTGCAGGAACCGCGGGAAGCGCCAGCTGGTCGAGGACGCGTCGGTGCGAGCTGCTGTTCAGAACACCGATCAGGGCGTGCTGCAGCGTTCGTCGATCCTCCTCGAGGGTCCGCAGCAGCGTCTCGGCCGCAGTTTGATCCCGCGCGTCGAACGTACGAATCCGCTCGCGCACCTTCACGAGGAGGATGTCGACATCGCGCGCGTCGGTGCTCGCGCGACCGAGCGCCCGCATCCCGCCCTTGATCTCCCGCGCCCATTCCTCGTCGACGAGGTCGCGTCCGACCGCGAGGAAGGCCCGAATGCGCCGCGACGCGACGCGCAGTTGGTGCAGGCTCTCCGGGTCCGACGCGATCCGAACACCGACGTCGTACTTGACGAGTGCGTGATGCTGTTCGGCGATGTGCCGTTCCAGGCGCCGGACGTCGGGATCGGTGCTGCGAACCGGGACTTGCAGGAGCTCCGAGCCGACGACGACGTTCGTGAGCAGCGACTCGATCTCCGGCGGCACGCCTGGTTCAGCCGTCGTCGTCTCGACGACCTCGCCGCGCGCCGCGGTGAGGCGCCAGGTGCGTTCCCGACCGCGGCTGACGAGCTCGAGCTTGAGCCCGTGCCGCTCCAGCAGGAGGTCGCGCGTGTCGTACGTCGTCGTGCTGAGCGTCGAACTGCTCGCCGCACCGTGCCAGTCCGGCGTGTCGGCGGGCGCGCCGACGACGACCGCATCCGGCGTCGCGCGAACCGCGTCGGCGAGCGCCGGGTCGACGAGCGAGAGCTCCGGACTGACGGAGCCGACGCTGCCTGCGGTTGCACGGACGAGTCGAAGCGCCATCGCGCAAGCCTAGATTCTCCGCTGGACGGACTAGGATCGCGGCTCGTGTTCACCGTCGGGCAGCGCGATGCGCTCCGTGACAACGTCCTGCGCCTCGCGGCGGAGGACGAGCGCGTCGTCGCGGGCGCCGCGGTCGGATCGCTTGCGCTCGGCGGCGGCGACCGCTTCTCCGACCTGGACCTGACCTTCGCCGTCGCCGGCGACGTCCCGGTCGCCGAGGTGCTCGACGGCTGGACGCGCACACTCGTCGCGGAGAGCGACGCGGTGCAGCTGACCGATCTCGAGCGCGGCGCGACGATCTACCGCGTCTTCCTGCTCCCGGACGCTCTGCAGTTCGATCTCTCGCTGACGCCGGCGGAGCTCTTTCGTCCGGCTGGACCGCGATGGCGGACGCTGTTCGGCGAGACGGCCGCGGGCGAGACGCCTTCTGCACTCCCTGACCCGCACGACCTGTTCGGGTGGGGGGTCATCTACTCCCTCCACTCCCGCAGCTGCATCGAGCGCGGGCGTCTTTGGCAGGCGGAGCACTACGTCGGCGCGGTGCGCGACCATGCCCTCTCGCTCGCCTGTCTCCGCGAAGGACTGCCGGCTGTGCAGGCGCGCGGCTACGACGATCTGGCGACCGAGACGCTCGCGCGCTTCGCAGAGACGCACGTCGGCGCGCTCGAGCCTGCGGCTCTGCGCGCAGCTCTTGCCGCGTCCGTGCGCGCGCTCCTGCACGAAGGCCAGGCTGCGCGCCTTCCCCACGCCGCGCTCGTCGGCGAGCGCCTCGCAGAACTCCACGCCTGATGGGGACAGGTCCACAACGGACGAACGCCCTGCATACACCCCAAAACGTGCCTGGCACCGGGTCTGACCCCGCAGGGGTCAGACCCAGCCGTTCGAGCCACGTACGCTATGGCCGCGTGCGAGCGGAGTTCTCACATGGTGCGGAGATCAGGGCCGAGGAGATCGCCCTGCATCAGAAGTTCCTCGACGCCTTGTCGCGGTTGCGCGCCGCCGAGGCAGACGGGGACGAACGGGAGGTGCGGCGCTTGCGCCCGGCGGTCGAACGCGCCCGGGCGCGCTGGCTCAAGATCAACAAACACGTCGCCCGGGGAGTCTGACGTTGGCGGTGGCGTCTCACTTCGATTCCGAGCTTCGCCGGTGCCTCGAGATCGTTCTCGGCAGCACACCGCCGGAGCCCGACTACGAGCCACTCGTGTTCTTCCGGCAGTGGCTCGCGGAGCGGAACCTCGGGTTGGTTCCGATCGCGAACGCGGGCGAGTTCGACTGGCCGGGTATGTGGCTGGCGCGAGTACGAGTCGACAACGGCAACCACGCGGTCGTGATGTTCGGCTCACCCTCCGGGCCGTTGCACGATGCGACAGGCGCGCTCGCGAGCGGCGGAACGATCGAGGAGGGCTGGCTCGTCGCGCGACTCGACGTGCACCTCCCGTTCGACAAGCCGTACGGACAGGATCGTCGTGTGGGGTCGGTGGTCGGGCTCCTGACAGCTGCGGACGCGGAAAGCCCACTCGCCCGCGTCGATCGCGTTGACGCGGTCGCCGGACACGGGTTGTCGGGAGATCGCTACTACAGCGGCCGCGGGACCTTCAGCGGGCCCGGACGTGGCTACGAGCTGACGCTCGTCGAGGCGGAGGTTCTCGACTCCGTCGACCTCTCGTGGGAGGACGCGCGCCGAAACATCGTCACGCGGGGGATCGCATTGAATGCGCTCGTCGGCCACCGCTTCACGGTCGGGGAGGTCGAGTGCATCGGGCGGCGGCTCGCCGAGCCGTGTGCGCATCTCGAGAAACTCGCACGTCCCGGATTGCTGCGACCGCTCGTCCACCGCGGCGGGCTCCGTGCGGACATCCTCGACGGCGGCACGATCTCCGTCGGCGATCCGGTGACGATCGCCGACTAGCTGAATCCCAGCGACCGGGTCGCTCCGGCAACGCACTCTGCGTCGTCGGCTGCGGTCCCGCCGCTTGCCCCGATCCCGCCGACAAGCGCTCCTTCGACGAGCAGAGGGAAGCCGCCGGCGTAGACGACGATTCGGGGATCGGTGACGTTCCAGCCCCAATCGTCCCCGCCCGGCTGAGTGGTCTGCATGAAGTCGCCGCTCGGCATCCCCCACAGAACGGACGTGTACGCCTTTCCGACCGCGAGCTGCATCGCACCGAGAGCCGCTCCGTCCATCCGTTGGCTCGCAACGACGTGACCGGCGTCGTCGACCACGGCGATCGCGAGCTCGAGCTCACGAGCGGCCGCCTCCTCGCGAACGCGTGAGACGAGGGCGAGCGCGAGCTCGAGTGAGATCCGTTTCCGGTCGATCAGGCCCTCCACGGCGGCTCGATCTTACGGTCTCGCGCACGCAGAGCTTGTTCAAAGAGATCGTGAGCGATTCAATCTGCTCGTGGTCCGACCACAGCAGCTGGTGGCGGCGCTGCAGGCGGCGATTCGAAACGACAACGTTCGACGGGTCGAGCTCGCCTGGGGCGCGGCGATTGCGGCCGAGTGGGGCCATTTCGTGGCGCTCGGAGTCTTCGCCTACGAGCAGGGTGGAACGGCAGCGGTCGGCGTCGCCGGGCTGGTCCGGCTGTTGCCGGCAGGTCTGGTTGCGCCGTTCGCCGCCACGCTCGGCGATCGATTCCGGCGCGAGCGCTTTCTCCTGACGCTCACGCTCGTCGGCGCCGTCGCTCTTGCTGCATCTGCCGCGGCCGCCTTCGCGGAGAACCGAGTCCTCGTGTTCGCGTTCGCGGGGGTCGTCGGCTTGACGTCCACTCTGATTCGGCCGGCACTGCAGGCGCTCCTGCCGTCACTTGCGCGAACGCCGGAAGAGTTGATCGCGTCGAACGGCGCGACGTCGACCGTCGAGAGTGTCGGGACGCTGGTCGGGCCCGTGGTCGCCGGAGCGCTCGTCTCGGTTGCCGACGTGGGCGCGGTCTTCGTCGTCGGCGCGGCAGCGCTGCTGGCTGGCGCAGTGCTCCTGGCTCGAGTCCGCGTCGAAAGCCGCGTCAGCCTGGCGGCGGAGGAAGAAAGCGAGACGCTGACTCGAATGGTCACGGATGGATTTCGCGCCGTCGTCCATACGGACAACGCCCCGCTCGTGGTCGGGCTCATCGTTGCGCAAACGTTCGTGCGCGGGTGCCTCAATGTCCTGATCGTCGTCGCAGCCTTCGAGGTCTTCGACGGAGGCGCGGCCCAGGTCGGCTACCTGACGGCCGCAGTCGGTGCCGGAGGACTGATCGGGGCACTCGGCGCGATGACGCTCGGCGGCCGACGGCTGGCGGTTCCGTTCGGGGTGTCGCTGGTGTTCTGGGGCGTGCCCATCGTCCTGGTCGCAGCTCGGCCGTACTTTGCAGCGGCGATCGTCCTGCTGGCGATCGTCGGCGCCGCCAACAGCGTCGAGGATGTCGCCGTGTTCACGCTGCTGCAGCGGATCGTGCCGAATCAGGTTCTGACTCGAGTGCTCGGGCTGGTCTGGGGCCTCGCCATGGGTGGAGTCGCGATCGGCTCGATCGCCGCCCCGGCCGTCGTCAGCGCACTCGGCCCGCGTCCGGCGTTCGTGCTGGTCGGTTCGATCCTGCCGCTTCTGGCGCTGGTCACATACCCGAAGCTCATCGAGATCGACAGGACGATCGCACCGGCTCCGGAGCTCGAGCTCGTCGACCAGGTGCCGATGTTCGCGCCGCTTTCGATCGCAACGAAGGAGCAGGTCGCCGAGTGCCTGTTCCCGGTGTCGGTCGCAGCGGGCGAGACGGTCATCCGCGCAGGAGACGCGGGCGACCGGTTCTACATCGTCAGCGAGGGCGAGCTGGACATCGATGCGGGCGGACGCCGCACGACGGCGCACGCGGCCGACTACTTCGGCGAGATCGCGCTGCTCCACGACGTCCCGAGAACGGCAACGGTCACCGCCGCGGTCGACTCCAAGCTGTTCGCCCTGCGGCGGGACGACTTCCTGTCGGCGGTCACCGGACACTCGGCGGCGCGGGCGGCCGGCGAGGCGATCGCACAGACACGGCTGACGCAATCCCAAACCGAAAGCTTCTAACCGCAGCGCGCGTTGTCTTCTTCCCTGCACCAACTGGCTGCAGCGCTCGTCGCGATCGACTCGGTGAACCCGGCGCTCGTGCCGGGCGGCGCCGGCGAGCGGCAAATCGGGGCGTTCGTCGCCGACTGGTGCTCGGAGCGAGGGCTCGACGTCGAGCTGCTCGGAGACGAGCGCCCAACCGTCGTCGCAACGAAGCGCGGGTCGGGTGGCGGGCGCTCGCTGCTTCTCAACGGGCACCTCGACACCGTCGGCGTCGCGGGGATGGATGCTCCGTTCGAGCCGCGCATCGAGAACGGCCGACTCTATGGACGCGGTGCCTACGACATGAAGGGAGCGCTCGCCGCGATCCTGCTCGCCGCGACCGAGGCCGCGGGGTTGCGCGGCGACGTGATCGTCACCCTGGTCGCCGACGAAGAGCTCGCGTCGGTCGGCACCGAAGCAGTGCTCGAGCGAGTGCGGGCCGACGCCGCAATCGTCGTCGAGCCAACCGACCTGCGCGTCGCGATCGCGCATCGAGGCTTTGTCGGCTTCGAGCTGGAGACCGCGGGCGTCGCCGCGCACGGCTCGCGCCCGGATCTCGGCGTCGACGCCATCGCGAAGATGGGACCGATCATCGTCGCGCTGGCGGAGCTCGACGAGCGGCTCCAGGCCGGGCCGCGCCACGCACTCGTCGGGTCGGCGTCGCTCCACGCATCGCTGATCGAGGGAGGTCAGGAGCTCTCGAGCTTCCCGGCACGCTGCGTTCTCACCGGCGAGCGGCGCACGATCCCGGGCGAGACGGTCGCTCAGGTCGAAGACGAACTCCGCGCGATCGCCGGAAGCGCTGCGCTGCGGATCGTCGCGAGCAGGGATCCTCTCACTGCTGAGCCGGAGCACCCGTTCGTCGAGCTCGTCAGACGCATAGCTGGAGTCGGGGAGTACGTCGGCGCGCTCTTCTGGACCGACGCCGCGCTGATCGCGGGCGCCGGCATCCCGACGGTGCTCTTCGGGCCTGCCGGCGAGGGAGCGCATGCCGCGGTCGAGTGGGTCGAGCTCGCCTCGCTCGACCGCGTTCGCGAAGTCGTCCTGCGCGTGGCCGCCGAGTGGTGCGCGTGACGTCGAAGGCGGCCGTGTCTGCGCGCGTCGGAGGCATCTGCGCCCTTCTCGCCTTCCTGGCCTTCACGATCGGCAGCATCGCCGGCGGGCTCGCGCAGCCCGACGCTTACAGCTCCGCCCACGATGATCTCTCCGACCTCGGTGCACTCACCGCGAACAGCGCCTGGCTCTACAACCAGGTCACGGCCAACCTCTCGGGCCTCCTCATTGCCGTCGTCGGACTGGCCCTCTGGCGCGCGCTGAGCCCGGACCTCCTCGGCCGGATCGGCGCGGCCGCGCTCGTGGCGACAGGGATCAGCTACTTCTTCGACGGCATCTTCCGCCTCGACTGCCGCGGCATCGACGGAGGCTGCAAGAACGTCTCGTGGCACGCGCACGCGCACAAGGTCGAGTCGACTGTCAGCGCCGTGCTGGTGCTTGGGACCCCGCTCGTCCTCGCCTTCGCGTTTCGGCGGAACCCGGAGTGGCGTGGAGCGTGGCTGCCGACCTTGCTCGCGGCGCCTGTGGCGCTCGCGATCGGGATCCCGTTCTCTGCTCTCGGCAGCGCCGCCGCGCAGCGTGCGACGACCTACACCTGGTTCATCTGGCTCGCATACGTCGGCGTCCGGCTTTTACGAGAATCGGTCACGCGAGCGCCGCGCGCAGCCGCTCACCGAACAACGTGAGGCGTTCGACGGGCTCGTTACTGAAGACAAGTCGGACATGCCTCGTCGCGACCGCCCCGCCCCAGGCATCGGTCATCGGCGTCGCGGCCACCTTCTGCTCGAGCAGACGACGCGAGAGCTCGGATGGGTCGACCCCGCAAGCCTCGGCGTCGAACAACGCCGACCAGCCGCCGTGGGCGGGGACGAAAGGCAGCCCGGCGCACTGCCGCGCGAGCTCGTCGTGCCGGCGTTCCCATTCGGCGGCGGCCGCGCGAACGTCGTCGTCGCCCAGCCGGAGCGCCGTTGCGGCCCCGATCTGACCGAAGCCGCTGGCGACCACACCGTTGTAGATGTGCACCATCGCGAGCGTCGGGGCGAGCTCGGCGCGCGAAACCGTCCAGCCGACCCGCCACCCGATCATCCGTTGTTCGAGCGAGACCGCGCCGGCCGTGACCGTGAGGTCCCGCATGCCCTCGAGCCCCGAGGGAACGACGACCGGTCGGCCGCCGAAGACGATCGCCTCCCACAGCATCCAGTACAGGAGCGGGATCGCCCGTTCGCGGCAGATGTCCGTGATCGCGGTCCACTCCTCGTCGGTCGCGACCCAGCCCGTCGGGATTGCGGGGTTCATCAGAAAGAGTGCACGGGTGCGGTCCGAGACGGCTGCCTTCAGCTTCTCGAGGTCGAGTCGCCACCCACTCGCATCGCCGCGCAGCTGCACCAGCTTCGGCACCGCGCCGACGAGGCGCACGCGTTGGAGCATTCCCGCATAGGTCGGGTCGGTGAGGATCACCTCGTCCCCCGGGTCGGTGAGAACGAAGAGGGCGTTGAGGACGGCTGACCCGTCGCCGTCCGTGATGACGATCTCGCTGTAGGGGTCGTACTGAGGGCCGCCGCGCCGCGCGATCAGCTCCGCAACCGCCTGCTTCATCTCGTCGAGCCCGGAGAAGGGCAGGTACGAGTTGGCCTCGTCGAGGCCGACAGCCGCGCGTGTCGCCTCGACGGCGTCCGCGTGCGGCGGGATGTCGGTGTCGTAGTTCTCGAGCCGCAGGACGTCCGGGTCGGAGCCCGCTGCCTCCGCGACGCGGTCGATGCCGAATCCCGGAATGCCATCGAGACGCCCGCCCACGGGGTGATCATCTTCGATGCTTGCCGGCCGTGTAGCGGACGGCGCTTACACGGCACGCACGTTCTTTACACGAAATTGAGGATTTCCCCCGCAGATCGCGGGGTATCGACCCTGTGAGCCTCTAGGAGTAATCCAAAAGGCGAAGGGGGTTTCTCAACACATGCAGAGACGTCTAATGACACTTCTCGTTGTCCTGCTGGTCGGCGCCGGCACGGCTTCGGCGGCAGCCACGACACCGCCGCGGAACACCGTTCGGCCGACCATTTCGGGGACAGCCCGCCAGGGCGAGACCCTGACTGCCGACCCCGGCTCCTGGTCGGGGACTCAGCCGATGACGTTTGCCTTCCAGTGGCGCCGGTGTGACACCAACGGCGCAAGCTGCGCGAACATCATCGGCGCGACGACGAAGACGTACACCGTGACTTCCGTCGACGTGGGGAACGCATTGCGCGTCCGCGTGCGTGCGACGAACAGCGCGCGATCGGCCACCGCAATCTCTCTGCCGAGGAAGGTCGTCGCGACTCAGGCGCCGAAGTCGGTCTCGCTCGACTCGGGCCAGTCGACGGTCGTCTACGGCCGGCCGGTGAGCTTGTTCGGGTCGGTCGCCAACGGCCAGCCGGGTGAGGCCGTCACGATCAGCGAACAGCGTCTGCCGGCGTTCAGCGGCGCCGAGGTCCGGACCGTTGCAACCGTCCAAACTGCGGCAGACGGCTCGTTCAACCTCGCCGTGCGGCCGCTGATCCGCACGCTGTTCCGCGCGAACGACGGCCAGACGACAAGCAACACCGTCTCCGTCGACGTCCGCCCGCGCCTGAGCCTGAGGCGCATCGGCTCGCACCGCTTCGCGCTGACGGCGATGGCGGCGCGCTCGTTCGCCGGCAGGTACGCCGTGCTTCAGCGCTGGATTCCACGCAGGCATCGGTGGATCAGCGTCAGGCGCGTCTTCTTCACGCGCGCGTTCTCGGGTGTCTCGCCGACGATCACGTCGCGTGCGGTCTTCCGCGCGCGGTTCGGCGGCGTGAGAATCCGTGCGTATGTCCGGCAGAGTCAGCTGTCGCCGGGTTACGTCCCCGGCCTGAGCAACGTCGCCACTGCCTGAACGGCAGGCTCATGATCCGCACGAAGCCCGGCCGAAACGGCCGGGCTTCGCTTTCTTATGGGAGTATCGAATGCCGATGAACGTCGAAGCCAAGCTCGAGCAACTCGGCCACACGTTGCCGGAACCGATCGTGCCACCCGGCAACTACGAGCTCGTGAAGGTCCACGACGGCATCGCGTACGTCTCGGGGCATGGACCCTTCGACGGATCGACTCCACTCGTCCAGGGAGTCGTCGGCCACGACCTCTCCCTCGACGAGGGCTACCGCGCGGCCTGCCTGGCCGGCCTGTCGATCCTCTCTTCGCTGCGGCACGTCCTGGGCGACCTCGATCGCGTCACCCAATGGCTGAAGATTGTCGGCTACGTCCAGACCGCGCCGGGATTCGAGCAGAACGCCAAGGTCGTCAACGGTTTCAGCGATCTCGTCGTCGAGCTCTGGGGCGACGCCGGCCGCCACGCACGCTCGGCGCCAGGTCAAGGCCCTTCACCGCTGAACGTCCCGGTGATCGTCGACGCGATCGTGGCCGTCTCCTCGTAGGGCGACTACAGCAGCTGCCGCATCGTCAGTAGCCGCACGAACCCGAAGACGCAGAAGACGAGCGCCAGCGCCACGAGCGCCGCCTGGAGTTTCGGATTGCGG
>DATFTK010000081.1:0-10526 GCA_035262005.1 Gaiellaceae bacterium
CGCCAGCAGCCCGAGCATCACGAGGTCGCGAACGAACACGAGCCACGACGGCAGAGCGGCGAAGTGCAGCGCGAGGTCCCAGTAGCGGAACGGAAACCAGAGCTGGGTGAGGACGAGCGCCAGCGCAAGGATCGTGCCGGCGAAGAGCCCTCGACGACCGCGGACGAGCGGGACCAGCGGGACGAGCCAGATCAGGAACTGCGGCGAGAGCACCTTCCCGAACGCGACGAAGGCGCAGACAGCCGCGGCGCTCGCGCGCACCAGCGCGGCGGCGGTCGCGGGCCTGCGCGCGAACGCCCACCAGATCCAGACGAGCACCGCCGCCTGCACGACGCTCGAGACGACCGCGAGTGTATGCGCGGCGCCGCCGGCCACGTTTTGCGAGCCGTGGCTCGTCTCTCCGGTGAGCGCGAAACCGAAGACGTTGTGCGCGACGAGCAGGAATGCCGCGCCGAGGCTCTCGACCTGTAGCGGGCGTCCGAGCTGCACCGTGAGGCTGTGCCATACGCCGTGCGGCGCGATCGCGAGGAACGGCACGACGACCAGCGCGAACACGCCGAGAGTGAGCCCGGCGCAGAAGAGCGCCTCGCGTCGTCCGCGCCGCTTCCACACATACGCGACCGTGAGCGGTACGAGGACGCCGGGATAGAACTTCGCCGCCGTCGCGAGGCCGAGCAGCACGTGGCCGAGCCGTAGACGTGCGGACACGATCGCGGCCAGCCCGGCCGATGCGAGCGCCGCGGGCCAGAGGTCGAAGCGGCTGAGGATCACGGTTCCGAGCGCGAGTGGCGCTAGTGCCGCGAAGAGGAGCGGAGCCCAGAGCGCGCCGCCGATGACGCGAAGCGTCAGCGCCATCGAGGTCAGCGCAATCGCGCCGCACATCCACATCAATGCCTCGAACGTGCGGCTGAACGCCGGCTTCACGTCCTGGTCGTGGCCCCCGTGCGAGACGAGGCCGGGCAGCGCGAACATCGGCAGCGCGCCCGGTGGGTACTCGAGCTCGAAGTCCCGATACGGCACCTTCCCGTGCGCGATCTCGTTCCCGTAGTGCTGGTACACCGGCGTGTCGATGATCTGACGATGCGTGTAGAAGCCGTGGTGGAGCGCCGTCCAGGTCCCGGCGAAGACCAGGACCGCGACGAGCGCCGCCAGCGCGACCTCGCTGTCAGGCCGTCGCTTGTCGTCCACTGGCGATGACGGCGACGGCGACGAACGGGAAGAACCAGGGGATGTAGAGGTAGAACCAGTGCGTCAGCACGACCTCGAACGCGATCAACAGCGCACCGGTGAGCGCCGCGAGTTGCAGCGGGCTCTTCCGCGAGGGGAAGAAGGCAGCGGCAAGCGAGCCGAGCACGAGCAGCCCTTCGAGCACGCGCTGCACCACATGGAGGTCGGGGAGCCCGCGCGCGTGGTACTGCGCCCAGTCCCAGAGCGAGAACGGCGAATGGCGCGTCACCTGCGTCTTGAGAGTGCGGTCGTAGAACGTATGCGCAGCCTGGAGTGGATGCGCGTCGAGCAGGAGGATCGAGAACGCAGCGACCGTGGCGATCGCGAAGCCGGCGGCGAACGCGAGCACCGGCCGTGGGCGCCGCACCGGCCCCGGATACGTCAGCCAGAGCGGCGCGACGACGAGCGTCGCGAACTTCGTCCAGCCGGAGAGCGCGACTGCGACGCCGCGCGCCCACGCCGAGCTCGCGAAGACGAAGCCCCAGATCAGGAAGACGGGGACGATCGCGTCATTCGTGTTCGACATGAGGACATAGGTGGTGAACGGGAACGCCGACCACGCAAGCGCGAGCGCGCCTGCGAGTTGCACACCGCCGTACCGTAAGCCCACGAGCGCCATCCCGAGCAGGCAGAGAAAGTCGAACAGCACGGAGGTGAACTTCACGGCCGGCAGCGTGTCCCACTTCCCGGACCAGCCGAAGATCCCGTAGCCCGGCAGGTACGCCTCGTACGCGACAGGACCGTAGGTGTCTCCGAGTGGGTTCGCCGACTCGCAGCGGCCGTTGTGCTGGACACGGTCGCGGATCTCCCCGTTCGAGTCGGCGGGGCCGCAGGCTTTCAGGTTGTCCTCCTCGGGGAAGTTGCCATAGGGGACCACGCCGGAGGCGATCCGCTGTGCGCCGATCACGCCCGCGTAGCCGACGTCGATCACGTTCGAGCCGCCGCGGTAGTCGAGCCCGATCTTGAAGCCGCCGACGAACACCGCGGCGCCGATCAGCAGCCACGCGGGCCAGACCGGCGCGCCGGCGCTCGGCCGGCCGCGGGCGCCGATCCAGATGCAGCGAGCGAGCAGGTAGGCAAGCGGCGGATAGGCGAGCGGGGCGCTCGCGAACACGTTCCCGTGATTGAAGTACCAGAGCGAGACGGTGAACGACAGCAGGACGAGCAGGTCGAGGTTCCGCCAGGACAACAATCGGCGCAGGTCCGCGAGCCCGAAGAAGAAGAGCACGCAGAACGGCAGCCAGTAGCGCCCGCTGTTGATCTTCGTGCCGCCGAAGGCGCCGGTGCCGCCACGCGCCATCGTCCACGCGACCTGCGGACCGGTCCACGCCTCGGTGACGACTTTCGTGACGTCGTCGACCTTGCCTTTCGCGATCTCTCCGGCCTTCGTGTCGAAGACGCTGAGGTCCCAGCAGCCGCCCTTCGCCGCGAGGCCGCACTTCGAGGAATCCGACTCGAACGACGCCGACGTCGAACGCCGCTTGGCCGGATAGCGGTCGAGCCAGTCGGCGACCTTGTCGTACGAGACGAAGACCGCCGTCGCCTGCTGTTCGGTCAGGTGCTGCTTCGCCTTCGTGAACGGCGCGGCAGCGTGCGCGGTCGACGCGAAGACGAGCGCCGCGACCGCGACGATTACTGCCCTTTTCGGAATGACCAGAGCTTGTTGCCGATGAAGTTCGCGGGCGTGACGAGAACGATGGCGATCGCCTGCGAGACGATCTGCCCCGCGCCCAGCTCCACCAGGATCGTCAGGATCGCGAGGTTCCCGGCATATGCGAGCAGCGCAACCGTGAAGAAGCGCAGACCCTGGAACGCAAAGTGGCCACGGGCATGCCGGAACGTCCAGAGCCGGTTCAACAGATAGTTGTTCGTCACGGCGACGACGAATGAGCCGGTCGCGGCGAGGCGGTAGTCGACATTCGCGCCGTCGAGCAGCGCCGTGTAGACGGCGAGGTTCACGATGTACCCCGAGACGCCGACGACGCAGAACTTCGCCAGCTGCGTCCAGTTCTGACGCTGACGGAGGGCGTGGGTGGCGCGAGCGCGCAGACCCGGGGCGACTGCGGCGTTCCGCTCCATAGGCGTCGGCGAGCCTAGCGTTTCAGGCCGCGGTTCGGCGCGCCGGAGCGAATCCCAGTGCCGGGTCGTACGGGATGCGTTCCCCGCTCTCGAGCTCGACGGCGAGGAGCCTGCCGTCGCTCCGAAACGCGACGTCACGCAGCGTGCCGACGCCGGCCGCCTTGCGCATGACCGGCGTACCGCGCAGGGCCTGCAACGAGAACGTCCGGGCGCGGTAGAAGCCGAGCTCGTCCTCCTCCAGCAGCACGAGCGGCGAGTGGATCGTCAGCCCGTCAGACCCGACGACCGCGGTCGGCAGCGGTAGGAAGCGGTGCTCCTCGTCGCCGCAGAGGACGTCGAGGCCGACCACGCGCAGCGTCTCCCGGTCGAGCAGCACGTCGACCGGCCGGCCCAGCTCGATGCCGTGCAGCCGGAGCGGCAGCGCCAGCACCTCGTTCCCGGACAGCTCCTTCACCCGCCGCCATGGTGCCCGGACCGGGTGGTCAGAAACCTTCCTCGCCGAGGAGAGGGACGAACCGGCACGGCACCGACCTGAGCACGGCCGGCCCCTCGGGGCTGCGGACGATCACCTCGAGCCGCTGGACGCCGAAGCGGCCGACCGGCACCACGAGCCGCCCGCGCGGCTCCAGCTGGTCGTAGAGGGTCTGCGGCAGGCGTGGCGCCGCAGCCGCCACAGCGATCGCGTCGAACGGGGCCCGCTCCGGAAGGCCGCGCGTACCGTCCCCGAGGTGGACTCGCACATGCTCGTAGCCGGCTGCGTCGAGATTGGCCCGCGCCAGCCTCGCCAGCTCGGGGATCCGCTCGATCGTGTCCACCTCTGCCGCGAGCTCGGCCAGGACGGCGGCCTGGTAGCCCGAACCGGAGCCCACGTCGAGCACACGCTCGTCCCCGTGCAGCGCCAGCGCCTCGCAGATCTTCGCGACCATGTAGGGCTGCGAGATCGTCTGTCCGTCGCCGATCGGTAGCGCCACGTCGTCGTAGGCGCGCTTGCGCAGCTCCTCCGGGACGAACAGCTCACGAGGAACGCGCTCCATCGCGGCGAGCACGCGCTCGTCTTCGACGTCCCGCAGATGCAGATCAGGCGGCACGCGTGAGCCGCTCGACGCCGAAGTGGCGCAAGACGGTCGGGGTGACGTCGACGATCGACGCCGGCACGGAGTCGAAACCGATCGTGAGCATCGGCACCTCGGAGTCCCCGAGCAGCAGCGACCCGTGACTGCCGCCGCCCACGTGGTGACGTCCGGCCAGATCGGCGAACTCGACACCGGGAGCGGCGGAGATGACGAGGTCGCCCGCGTTCGGGTTGTGGACGGCAGCCCATGCGCGCGAGGCGCCGTCCGGATAGTCGAACAGCTCGCCCTCGCGCCGTACGGCGACCTCCTCGCCGTCACGCCGAGCGATGACGGCGTCGCCTTCGCGGAAGAGCACGGTCTCGGCCGACGGCTCGTCGTCGAGGCGCTCCGCGAGGCCGCGGGCGTCCAGCCGGCACTCGGGCAGCCGATAGACCATCGCCGCCCGGTTCGACGCGGTCACGAGCGCGCCGGGCACGTCGGCGAACGACGACTCGAGCTGCACCGAGCGCTCGACGAGCGTCTGGCCGTGATCGGAGCAGACGACGACGGCGTACCGCTCGAGGAACTCGTCCGGCCCCCCGGCGGCGTCGAGCAGAGCGCCGACGGCGGCGTCGCTGCGCGCGAGCGCCTCGAACGCGCCGTCCGGGCCGTGCACGTGCGACGCGAAGTCGTAGTCGGGGAGGTAGTAGACGAGGTGGTCGAAGCCGTCGCGTGTCACGAGCCAGCGCCCGACCGCCGCCGCGTAGCCGTCGATCGATCCCTGCGCGCGGCCGAAGACTGCAAGCGGCGCGCCCGTCGGATCCGACTCGAAGAGGTTGTAGAAGAAAAACCGCTTGGGGCCGTAGGCCGGAATCGTCACGCCCGGCAGCGTCGGCAGGTGGCGCGTTCGCCCGCGGTAGCAGGTGATGTTGATCGCAGCCGTCGTGTAGCCGGCGTCCTCGAGCGCCTCGTACACGGTGACCGCATCGCGAGCGAGGTGCGACCGGTTCATGTTGATGATCGCGTCGAGGATCGAGCGCGTCATCCCGGCGGCACGGACCGCCGCAAACGACGAGCCGTACTCCACGAGGCGAAGGTGTTCGCGGTCGTACCAGACGAGGTGCGGGATGTGGTGCACGTCAGGGTGCGCGCCGGTCGCGAGTGAGGACAGGCACACGGGCGTCAGCGACGGGAACGTCGACACAGCGCGGGCGTACCGCCCGTGCTCGGCGAGGAACGAGAGCGCCGGCGCACGCCCATCGCCGACAGCGGCTTCGAAGACCGACGGCGTCAGGCCGTCGATGACGATGAGAATGGTCTTCTTCGTTGCGTTCCGGTCCGTAGCTCGCATGTGTCGACCGGTCATTTCGGACGGATCGGAAGCGCAGCCTCCGATCCTGGAGGCGGCACCGCAAACGGCGCCTTAGTCGCGGGCAAGTGAGCGCAGCCCCGCATAGCGCTCGGGAGCACGGCCGCGCAGGCGTGCGGCGAGAACCGGCACGAGCACGGCCTCGAGGTAGCCGGCGATCGGGATCCACGCGATCGCAGCGAGGACGAGCGCCGCGAGACCGGCGAACACCGCGATCCCGAAACGCTCTCCGCCGCGGCGCATCGTCCCCGACACCAGCTGTGCAGAACCGACCGCGCCCAGCACACCGCCGACGCCGCCGCCGAGCGCTTCGTCCCACTGACCGAGCGCGAAGCCGATCGCGACGCCGATGCCGGCCGCGATCACGATCGAGGCCGTCAGCGCCACGCGCGTGCCGGCAAAGAGCGCGGCAACCAACACACCGACGGCGACGCCGAGCCCCGCAGAAACGCCGATCCAGTACCAGGATCCCACTTGCAGCCAGTGTAGTTTGAACGGCCAGTCAACCGGGGAGAACGATGTGCCGCTCCCCCCGCGGCTTCCAGCTCCGAGGAGGAACCACATTGAGTGACGACAAGCCGCTGCTGGTCTTCTTTACCTCCGAACGCTCGGGCCCCGCCCGCAGGATGGAGAGCCTGCTCGCCCACCTCGCGCGCAAGGAGCGCACGCGCGTACGGATCATGCGCGTCGACGTGGAGCAGCAGCCCGAGCTGGCGGAGAGGTTCAAGGTCTCGGCCGTGCCGACGCTCGCGCTCGTGGCGCGGAAGAAGGTCGTCGAGCGTCTCGAAGGACGCGCGAGTGCGCCGAAGATCGAGGCCATGCTCGGACGGCATCTGCCGGCCGCCGCAGCCGCCTAGGACGTCGGACGCGGCGGCTCGACCCGGACGTGATCCCAGATCGCGTCCTTCTCCGGCCACGCGCCGTCCCACGAGACCGGGACGACGTAGCGGGTCGCGTCGGCGTTTCGGGCGCGGACCTC
The DNA here is from genome assembly GCA_035262005.1 of Gaiellaceae bacterium. GTDB lineage: Bacteria > Actinomycetota > Thermoleophilia > Gaiellales > Gaiellaceae > 3-1-20CM-4-69-9. Next base: position 6,707 of record DATFTK010000081.1, read on the forward strand.
GATCGAGATCTCATAGTTCCCTGGCTCGAGGGCGTCCCGTGAGTCCCGGGGTTTCGGACTGACGTCGAGCCGAAGCGGCGCGTCGTTCTGCGCCGGCCAGTCGACGTGCAACAGGTCGACATGGCGCTGGGAGCCCGGGTGGACAGATGCCATGGTCAACGGCGGGTGCGTCCCGGACCACGTCAGCGGGAGCCCGATCGGCGTCGTCGCCGAGTCGTCGACCAGCACTAGCTCGGTCACGACGACGACGACCTCGTCCGCCGTGTCCTTTCCCCTCCCGTTCGCGACTCGGACGCGGACGGACGCCGCCTCGACTCCGTCCGCAGTTCCGATGATCACCTGATCGGTTCCGGTGCGGTCGAAGCGGAGCTCGAGCTTCGCCCGGCGCCGCGGCAGCAGGACCACGTCGCGGAACAGTGCGTACACGACCGTGGCGAGCGTGCCGATGGCCACCCCGACCGTTGCCCAAGTGTCGACGGCAGAACCGAGAATGAGGGCAGTAAAACCGCTCGGACCCCCTTGGCGTAGCTGAGGTTGACGCCTCGGCGCCACTGCCCCGGTGCCGAGGCGCCCCCTCAGACCGGGGCAGACAGGAGGGCAGGCGGAATGAGGCGGAAGGCCATCTACGCGGCGCTTGCCGTGAGCGCGGCGTCACTCGCCGTTGCTGCATACGCGCTGGCCGGCGGGTCGGGACCGGGATTCAACCATCTGTCCGCGACGCTGAGCGGCTATCAGGAGACGCCGTCGCTGTCGACGACCGGCACGGCCGACTTCACGGCCGACATCGCGAAGGACGGGCAGTCGGTCTCGTGGCAACTGAGCTACGCAAACCTCGAGGGGAACGTCCTGCAGTCGCACATTCACTTCGGCCAGCGGGGCGTCGCCGCAGGCATCTCGGTGTTCCTGTGCACGAACCTCGGGAACGGGCCGGCCGGCACACAGACGTGCCCGGGACCCCATGACGGCACGATCAGTGGGACATTCGGTCCGAGCGACGTGATCGGACCGACAGCGCAGGGCATCGCAGCAGGCGAGTGGAACGAGCTCCTGGATGCGATCGCCGCCGGCAAGACGTACGCGAACGTCCACTCGTCGATCTGGCCCGCGGGAGAGATTCGCGCCCAGCTCGACGAGCCGGACCCGCACAACTAGCGACTACTGCTGCTCGAGCCGCTGGATCACCGCAAGGCCGAATTCGGCGGCTCGAGCACCATCGACCACGCGGTGGTCGAAGGTGACCGAGACGTAGCCGACGCGTCCAACGACCACTTGACCGTCGCGCACGACCGGACGCTCGGCGATGCGTCCGATGCTGAGGATCGCGACCTCCGGATAGTTGACGATCGGCGTCTGGAAGAGCCCGGCGAGCTTCCCGGCGCTCGTCAGCGTGAACGTCGAGCCGCGCAACTCCTCGGTCGTGAGCGTCCCGGCGCGTGCTCCCTCGGCGAGGCGTTCGACGTCGGCCTGCAGCTCGTCGACCGAACGCTTGTCGCAGTCGCGGACGACCGGAACGACGAGACCTTGCTCCGTCTGCACCGCCACACCGAGGTCGTAACGGTCGAGATACAGGATCTCGTCGCCCTCCATGCGTGCGTTCAGCTCGGGGAACTCGCGCAGCGACTCGGCACATGCCTTGAGCGCGGTCCCGACGAGCCGCTTGAGATCGAGGTTGGAGAAGTCGCTCTCCTCCACCCACGTCACCGCCGGAACCTCGCGATGCGCGCGGGCCATGTGCTCGGCGATCAGCCGACGCACGCCGCGTAGCGGCTCGCTCCGCCCCTCCCGGGGCGCGGCGGCAGCCCGGACGTCCTGTTCCGTGACGCGTCCTTGCGGGCCGGAGCCGGCGAGCGAGTCGAGGTCGACGCCGAGCTCCTGCGCGATCTTGCGCACGAGCGGCGTTGCCTTGGCCTTCTCTTGCGGCAACGCCGCCGGCGTCCCGTCGCCGCCGATCACGACGAGGACGGTGCCGACCGGGACGACCTTCCCCTCCTCGACGAGAATCTGCGTCACCTTGCCGGCCGCGGGTGAGGGAATCTCCACCGTCGTCTTGTCCGTCTGGACCTCGACGAGCGGATCGTCCTCGGCGACGTCCTGCCCCTCGGAGACGAGCCAACGGGCGATCTCGCCTTCGGTCAGGCCCTCTCCCAGGTCCGGCAGCTTCAGCTCGTATGCCATCAGCGGATTCTTATCGCGTCGTCTGCGAGCACCGCGTGCACACCGCGGACCCCGTTGACGATCTGTGTGACACGCAGGTCGACCGCCACACTGCCGAGCGCGACCGCGTACGAACGTTCGACCCCGAGCTCGCGCTCCATCAGGTCGAGCATCGTCTCGATTGCGTAGAGCGCCGCGAGGTCGAGGTCCTCGTCGAAGCCGAACGCGAGCCAGGCGCCCGGAATGCGGGCGATCGGCGAGCGCAGCTCGAGCCCCGAGAGGTCGAACGTCAGCTGTGCGCGGTCGACGAAGCACTCGATCGCCGTCCCGGACAGCTCGCCGTCTCCCTGCGCCCCGTGCCCGTCACCCGCGGAGACGTGCGCACCGTCGACGCTGATCGGGACGTAGAGCGTGCTGCCGGCGACGAGCTCCTTGCAGTCGATGTTGCCGCCCGATCGCCGCGGCGGCCCGGTGGAATGGATTCCTTCCTCGTCCGGCGGCATGCCGATCACGCCGAGGAACGGCGCGAGGCGCACCGTCGCGCCGCGATCGTCGCTGCCGGTTCCCGCGTCGGCGTCGAGGATCCACTCGATCCGTGTGTCTGGCCCGAACGTCTCGCCGAACCTGCCGGGTCGCACCTCGTCGACGTGGACGACGAGCGTCTGGCCGGCACGCGCGCCGCGCACCTCGATCGGGCCCGCGAGCGCGTGACCGGCGTCGAGTGCCTCGTCCCGCGGCTCGAATGTCTCGTCCGGCGCGACCCGCCAGCCGGCGTTCGGGCAGGAGAACGCGACCGAGTCGCCGGGGTCGACCGTCACCACCGGCTCCAGGTCGCGCGAGAAGTGGCCGTGCAGGGTGCGGCGTTCGTACGGAAGCTCGTGGATCACGTGCGCGGCGCTCCGATCCAGGCGTCCTTCGGCGCAAGCAGCACGCGCAGCCCGGCGCGCTTGCCGTCCTCGAAGAACTGGAGCAGCGAAACGGCCTGCCATTCGTCGGCATCCAGAGCCGCCGCAATCTCGGCCGGGACGTAGCCCGCCTGCAACCGGCGCTCGGCGTCCCAGATGGCGATCGCGTTCGGATCGTGCGCGTTCTCCGGCTCGGGGACGAGCTCGAGCCTCCGCCCCGGCGCGAACGCGTCGTCCTGCAGGGCGTCGAGGCGGTACGAGGCTCCCGCCACTTTGACCACCTGGATGCGCGAGTCGTCGCGCCGGACCAGCTCCTCCGTCGCGGCGTCACGCAGCCGGTACCCCTCGCGCGTCTGCTCGAGCCAGAGTCTGAGCCTGCGTCCCTCCACGTCGTAATTAAGGCAGGGGTCAGACCCCTTCGGGGTCAGACCCCAAGTGCTCAGAACTCGAGTAGTCGTCGCACAGCGGCGACTACTCGACTAACGGACGGCATGTACGCGTCCTCGATCTGCCAGTACGGATAGGGAGCGTCATAGCCGGTGACGCGGAGCACCGGGCCGCGCAGGTCCAGGATCGCCTTCTCGGCGAGCACCGCCGCCAGCTCCGCGGCGAAGCCGCAGAAGCGCGGCGCCTCCTGCACGATCACGACCCGACCCGTCTTTGCCGCCGACGCGAGCAGTGCGTCCTCGTCGAGCGGCTTGAGGGTGCGGATGTCCAGCACCTCGACCGACACGTCCTCGAGCGCATCGGCGGCCCGCTCG
>DATFTK010000082.1:0-5999 GCA_035262005.1 Gaiellaceae bacterium
CCCGTCAGCGGCTTCGTCCGCAGCACGACGAGCTCCCAGTCGGGCAGCTCGGCCAGTTCGCGCAGCACGCCGCGGAGCAGTGGGCGCTCCGTCGGACGCCACTCGACGACCATCACGTTCCGTTTCGGGCCCGGCCGGAAAAGCTCCGGATCGACGCCTTCCGAGATCACTTCGTAGCGGCCCGGGAAGCGCACTGCGGCCGCCACGGCCGTCTCCTCGCTCGTGGCGATGAGCGCGTCGAGACGCGCCAGCAGCCGGTCGCGCTGCGCCCGTCCGGGTGGATAGGACAGCCGCTCGGGCGAGAGGAACGTCGCGACGGTGAGGGCGCTCGCGTCGCGCAGCGCGAGGTAGGACAGGGACGGCAGGCCGGGCTCGAAGCCGTGAACGACGTCGAACCGCCCCGCCTCGAGCGCAAGCGAGAGATTTGCGCGCGCGCCGACAGGCACGCCGATCCGGCTGCGTCGCGAGATCGGAACGGCCGGCCCGAGGGCGACGACGTCCGCGTCGAGGCCGTCCAGCAGTGCCCTGCGGCCTGCCGCGAGCTCTTTCGCCTTGTTCGAGGAGGCGAGGATCGTGACCGAGTGACCGAGGCTGCGCAGCTCGTGGGCGACCCCCGCCACATGCTCGTTCACATCGTGTGGCTGCGACCACGAGAACGGCGTGACGAGGCAAAGCCGCATCGCGACCTAGCGTAACGCCCAACGGGGTCTGGCCCATCGAGGGCCAGACCCCAGGCTTTCTACGCAGGAACGCTGTCTCGAACCCGGGCGTTCTGGCGGATGAAGCTCTCCGTCGCCTCGTAGGCGTCGTCGTCCGGCACCTGCGCCGGCGGTGACTTCATCAGGTACGAGCTCGGCCCTCCGAGCGCGCCGGCCACGCCGTTGTTCAGCGCCAGCTTGGCCAGCCGGACGGCATCGATGACGATCCCGGCCGAGTTCGGCGAGTCCCAGACCTCGAGCTTCAGCTCGACGTTCAGCGGCACGTCGCCGAAGGCGGAGCCTTCCATCCGGATGTACGCCCACTTCCGATCGGTCAGCCAGGGCACGTAGTCCGACGGGCCCACGTGCACGTTCTCGGCGCCGAGGTCGTAGTCGAGCATCGAGGTGACGGCGTTCGTCTTCGAGATCTTCTTCGACTCGAGCCGGTCGCGCTCGAGCATGTTGAGGAAGTCCGAGTTGCCGCCGACGTTCAGCTGCATCGTCTTGTCGAGGCGCACGCCGCGCTCGCGGAACAGCGAGGTGAGCACGCGGTGCGTGATCGTCGCGCCGACCTGCGACTTGATGTCGTCGCCGATGATCGGCAGGCCCTTCTCCTCGAAACGCCGCTGCCAGTACTTCTCGCGCGCGATGAACACGGGCATGCAGTTGACCATCGCGCAGCCGGCTTCCAGCACCTGCTCGGCGTACCACTTCGTCGCCATCTCGGAGCCGACGGGCAGATAGTTGACGACGACGTCGGTCTTCGTGTCGCGGAGGATGCCGAGGACATCGCTCGTCTCGCCGGGCGCCTTCGTCACGACCTGCGAGACGTACTTGCCGAGACCGTCGTGTGTCATGCCGCGCGAGACCTCGACGCCCGTGTGCGGCACCTCGGCGAACTTGATCGTGTCGTTCGGGTGCGCCCAGATCGCGTCGGCCAGATCCTTGCCGACCTTGTCGGTCGTCACATCGAACGCGGCGGTGAACTCGACGTCGCGGACGTGATAGCCGCCGAGGTTCACGTGCATCAGGCCCGGTACGAACTGATCGTCCGGCGCGTCCTTGTAGTACTCCACTCCCTGCAGCAGCGAGTTCGCGCAGTTGCCGACGCCGATCAGCGCAACGCGCACGCGGTCGTCGACGCGCGTCTTCCCGTTCTGCTTGCCGTTCTGCTCAGACATTCAGACAACCTCCTATCGCAGTCCTGCTATGTCGGCAAAATAGCAGGTTTGCGATACGGAAGCCGGCTAGGACCGGGCGGTGGGACCGGTGATGCCGCGGTGTTGCACGAAGCGGCGGTACAAGTAGAGGAGGAGGACCGCGCCGAGGACGGCGAAGACCAGGCCGCCGCCGTAGCCACCGAAGATGATGCGGGCGATGACTCCGCCGACGAGCGAGCCCCCGAGGCCGAGGCCGAGCGTCGCGTACCACGGCATCGGGTCCGGCCCCGGCAGCGCCAGGCGAGCGAGCCCCCCGACGATGAAGCCCCAGACGACGAGGATCAGGATGAACGCGATCATTCGGTGCCTGCGAGCTGCTTCCGCACGAACAGGATCCGCTGCAGGACTGTGACCCATGCAGTGGCCGTCAGAAGCGAGATCGCGGCGACGAGCAGCCAGATACTGATCGGTGCGAGCACGAGCCCCGCAGTGATCACGACCACACGCTCCGCACGGGAGCCGATGCCGACGTCGCCCTTCAGGCCGAGTGCCTCGGCGCGCGCCCGCGTGTAGCTGACGAGCAGCGACCCCGCCACGCCGGCGAACGCCAGCGCCAGGGCCACCGGGTGGTCGTAGCGATGAAAGATGAGCGCAATCGCACCGAGCATCGCCGCTTCGCCGACACGATCGGTGGTGGAGTCCAGGAACGCGCCAAAAGGCGTCGTCTTGCCTCCCGCTCGAGCGAGTGCCCCATCGAGGATGTCGAGGATCGATCCGACGACGAAGAGGAAGGCGCCGAGCCAGTAGAACAACCATGGGCTTCGGTACTCGAAGAAGACGACGACAGAGGCCCCGAGACAGAGTGAGACACCCGCAGTCGTGAGTGCGTTCGGCGTGACGCGCGTGCGCGTTAGGCCGACGACCGACCGCGATGCGAGCGAGCGCGCGCCCGTCGTGTAGCCCTCTTTCACCCGGTGGAGTACGGCCGATTCCCTCATCGCATTCCTGCTATGAGCAGTCTAGCGTGCGATGAAGCTGCGGATGCTCGCCTGGTAGACGATCGCGAGCGCGACGGCTCCGAGCACGATGCCGGCGAGCACGTCGAGCCAGAAATGGTTGGCGGTCGCCATGACGGAGAACCAGACCCAGGCCGGCCACAGGAGCCAGACGACCTTCCACGGCCAGCGGCGCACGACCGAGGCGAGGACGACGCCGACGATCAGCGCGTCCGCCGCGTGCAAGCTCGGCATCGCCGCGTACGGATTCGCCGCGAGCTGGACGAGGCCGCTCCCGTGGTTGAGGCCACCGATCTGGCCGAGCGTGTTCGTGAAGCCCATCGATGTGAAGAACCGCGGCGGCGCCGTCGGGAGCAGCACGTACCCGATCAGTCCGAGGACGTTCGCGAGCAGGACCGTGTTGCGGAAGCGTGTGAACGCCGGGTTGCGGCGCAGGTAGACCCAGAGGAGTGCCAGCCCGATGACGGTGAACTCCGAGTTCCAGTACGTCCACGAGACGGCCAGGGCCAGGGCATGCGACGACTCCGTCCAGCCCTGAAAGGTCAGCTCGCGCAGGCCCGTGAGGCGCTGCTCGACGCCGATGACCCGCCAGCCGTTCTCGAACGCCTTCGTCGGGTCGCGGTCCGCAAGCCCGCGGGCGACCTGGTACGCGGCCAGGAAGCCGAACCAGATCAGCAGCTGGAAGCCGAAATCCGCGTAACCACGCGGCAGATAGCGTCTTCCGGCGGCGATCGCGGCGCTCATGACCTATCGATTTTACCGGCCGCGGGTGTCGCTCCTCATCCCCCTATCTGCGACATGGATCGCTGAGGCATCGCTCGCGATGCCGACACCAGAGGGCAGGCGGGCTTTGCCCGACTGCCCGATTAACTGACCGTCGCCTTGACATCTTCAGCCGCCGATCTGCGACATGGATCGGCTAGCCCGCGTGAAGCCGGGGTCGTTGATCTTGTGTTTCAACTCCTTATGGCGAATCGCGAAACGGATTAGCTCGGCGAGCGCGTCGTCCGAGGCGCCGTCACGCAGCGGGGTCATCAGATCCCACTCGCGCCGGGAGAAGAGGCACGTCCGCAACTGGCCGTCGGCGGTCAGCCGGATCCGGTCACAGCTGGAGCAGAACGGCTCCGAGACCGGGTTGACGAAGCCGATCTCGCCGGCGCCGTCGGCGAACCTGAAGCGCTTCGCGGTCGACGACGCCTTCGCGGGGAGCTCTTCGAGTGGGCCGTAGTGCTCCTCGATGATCGCGCGGATCTCTGCGCCGGCGAGGACGTCGTCCTCACGCCACGCCTCGTCGGCGTCGAGCGGCATGAACTCGATGAAGCGGACGACGTACGGCTTGCGGCGGGCGAGCTCGGCGAGCGCGGGTACCTCGGTCTCGGTGAAGCCCTTGACCGCGACGCAGTTGACCTTGATCGGGCGCAGCTGCGGATAGCGCTCGGCCTCCTCGAGCCCGCGCAGGACGGCGTCGAGCGCGTCGCGGCGCGCGATCTCCGCGAAGCGGACGTGGTTCAGCGTGTCGAGGGAGACGTTCAGCCGCTGCAGGCCGGCGTCGACGAGCGGCCGTGCGAGGCGGTCGAGCAGGACGCCGTTCGTCGTGAGGGACAGGTCATGGACGCCGTCGATCGCCGCGAGCTGCTCGACGAGGACGGGCAGGTCGCGGCGCACGAGCGGCTCGCCGCCGGTCAGTCGCACCTCGTCGACCCCGAGGCGGGCGAGCACGCTCACGAGCCGGGCGATCTCCTCGAAGCTGAGGATCTCCTCGCGCCGGAGCCACTGCAGCCCCTCGGCGGGCATGCAGTACGTGCAGCGGAAGTTGCACTTGTCGGTCACGGACACCCGCACCGACTTGATCTCCCGGCCCCATGAGTCGCGCAGCGGCTCCACGATCCGAGTCTACGCCAAGGCTGGCGGCCTCAACCGCGCGTGGCGGTGGCCTGGTGACCTTGATAGCATGTGGCTTAGATTTTCTCAGTCACAAACGGAGGACACACAGACATGGCGAAAACCATTGGTATCGACCTCGGCACGACCAACAGCTGCATGGCCGTGCTCGAGGGGGGCGAGCCGACAGTCATCCCGAACGCCGAAGGCGGCCGCACCACGCCGTCCGTCGTCGCGTTCACCAAGGACGGCCAGCGGCTCGTCGGCGCGCCCGCCCGGCGCCAGCAGGTCACGAACCCGGAGAACACGATCTTCTCGATCAAGCGGTTCATGGGCCGCAAGTGGGACGAGGTCTCGGAGGAGATGACGATCGTCCCGTACGAGGTCGTGAAGGGACAGAACGGGGACGCGCGCGTGAAGGCGGGCGGCAAGGAGTACGCGCCGCCGGAGATCAGCGCGATGATCCTGCAGAAGCTGAAAGCCGACGCCGAGGCATATCTCGGCGAGACGGTCACCGACGCGGTGATCACCGTCCCGGCCTACTTCAACAACGCACAGCGTGAGGCGACGAAGGACGCCGGCAAGATCGCCGGGCTCAACGTCGTGCGGATCATCAACGAGCCGACCGCGGCAGCGCTCGCGTACGGGCTCGACAAGGAAAACACCGACCAGACGATCCTCGTCTTCGACCTCGGCGGCGGCACCTTCGACGTGTCGGTCCTCGAGCTGGGTGACGGCGTCTTCGAGGTGAAGGCCACGAACGGCGACAATCATCTCGGCGGCGACAACTTCGACAAGGCGATCGTCGACTGGATGGTCGCGGAGTTCAAGAAGGACCAGGGCATCGACCTGGCTGCCGACCGGATGGCGCTCCAGCGCCTGTACGAGGCGGCGGAGAAGGCGAAGATCGAGCTGTCGTCCACGATGACGACGCAGATCAACCTGCCGTTCATCACGGCGACGCAGGAGGGGCCGAAGCACCTCGACCTGCAGCTCACCCGCGCGAAGCTCAACGAGCTGACCGCCGACCTGCTTGCACGCACCGTCGGTCCGACCGAGCAGTGCCTCAAGGACGCGGGGATCGACAAGTCGAAGATCGACCACGTCGTGCTCGTCGGCGGCATGACGCGTATGCCTGCGGTTGTCGAGAAGGTCAAGGACCTGATCGGCAAGGAGCCGCACAAGGGCGTCAACCCGGACGAGGTTGTCGCGCTCGGCGCGGCGGTCCAGGCCGGCGTGCTCTC
>DATFTK010000083.1:0-7800 GCA_035262005.1 Gaiellaceae bacterium
GATCAGGAAGGCGAGGAGGCGCGGGTCCTCCCGGAGCAGCCCGATCGCGTCGCGCAGCCGCGAAGCCCCGCGCGCTGCCGTCTCCTGCCGACGCGGGCGGATCACGACCAGTGCGGCGACGAAGACGAGGTACGACAGCCCGTTGAGCAGGAAGGAAGCCGGGATGCCGAGGTACTTGACCGAGGCTGCCGCGAGCACCGGCCCCACGGCGCGGGCGAGGTTGAACGTCATCGAGTTCAACGCGACCGCCGTCGGGAGTTCCTTCCGCTCGACGAGCGAGGCGACCAGCGCCTGCTGCGACGGGATCGAAGTCGCACTCGTCACGCCGAGGGCGAGCGCGAACAGGATCACGACCCATGCCTCCGCGAGCCCCGACCAAGCGAGCACGGCCAGCGTCGCGGCGAGCAGCGCGGCGCTCGTCTGCGTCACGAACAGGAGCCGGCGCCGGTCGTACCGATCGGCCGCGCTCCCCGCCCAGGGCGCGAGCAGCGTCACGGGCGCGAACTGGCAGAAGTTCAGCACGCCGAGCAAGAGGACCGAGTGCGTCAGCCGGTAGACGAGCAGCGATGCGGCGAGGTTCTGGAACCACGTGCCGCTCGCGGAGAGCGCGTTGCCGGCGAAGTAGGGCCCGAAGTTCCGCTGCCTGATGAGCGCGACTGCAGCGGCGGGGCCCGTCGTGGAACTCACTCCGATCTTCTATCTCCTAGAGACGGGTCCGAATCCGTGCAAGTGCATCGACCGGTCATTTCAGATGGACGCACGAGCGAAGCTCGCGCGTCCTGACGCCGGCATCGCAAGCGACGCCTAAGCTTCAGGCCATGCAGAGCTTCTGGTTCCCGGGCTGAGCCGCTAGCCGCGGCCCGTCGAAGCGCCGGCCCTGAGCCGGTGGCCGTGGCGTCGTTTCCCACGACTCCGCGGAAAGGAAGCTCATGCATCTCCTTGCGCGCACCGTGCGCGGGATCGAATGGGTCGCTCGGGACGAGGTGCGTTCGTGCCTTGGAATCGACCGGGTCGAGCTCGGCCACCGGGAGCTCCGGTTCTCGTTGCCCGAGCCCGTTCCGGAGCTGCTGGAGCTCGGCACCGTCGACGACGTCTTCGAGGTCCTGGCGGAAGTCGACGGCGTCACCCGGCGACGCGAGAGCCTGGCGCGATTTGCGTCGCTCGACCTCGGCGTCGCGACGACGTTCGACGTGACCGCGAGCTTCCTCGGCAAGCGGAACTACAGCCGCTTCGAGCTCGAGGACGCGGTCGCCGCCTCCGTCGGCGGGATGCGCGTCGCGAGGGGCGGCAAGGTCTCGCTGCGCGTTCACGTAGTCGGTGAAGTCGCAACCGTCGCCGCGCGGATCGCCGAGAGGCCGCTGCACCGCCGCGCGTACCGCATCGCGACGGTGCCCGGGAGCCTCCACCCGCCGCTCGCCCGTGCCCTCGCGCTCCTCGCCGGCGAGCCGTTCGTCGACCCGTTCTGTGGCGCGGGCACGATCCCGATCGAAGGCGCGCTCGCCGGGCTCGCAACCCGGGGAAGCGACATCGACTCGCACGCGATCGAGGCCGCGAGGCGCAACGCGGTCGGTCTCGGCGTGGCGTTCCGGGTTGCCGATGCGGCCGAGCTCGGCCCCGTCGACTGCGTCGTCACCAACCCGCCCTGGTGCAAGGCGGTCCCTGCTGCAAAGGTCGACCTTCAGGCTCGACGGCTCGTCCTCCTCACCGGCGAGCCGACCGGCCCGGATCACGTGGTGCACGAGCAAACCGTGCGCGTCCACGGCGCCCTTGCGACGATCACGGTGGTGGAACGCTAGGCCCGGCCGGCCTTGTGGAGCTGGGCGTAGATCGTCCTGGCGGTCTTCGCCGGCATGCCCGGGACGCCCTCGAGTTCCTCCTGCGAAGCGGCGAGGAAGCGCTCCGCCGAGCCGAAGTGGTTCAACAGCGCGCGCCGACGCGCCGGGCCGACCCCCGGAAGGTCGTCGAAGATCGATTCCTTGGCCTTTGCGTCCCGCCGCTGGCGGTGGAAGCCCACCGCGAACCGGTGCGCCTCGTCGCGCACCCGCTGCAGCAGCTGCAGGCCGGCCGAGTCGCGCGCCAGCAGGATCGGTTCCGGCCGCCCCGGGACGAAGACCTCCTCGATCCGCTTCGCGAGCGAGATCACCGCGACGCGGGGCAGGTCGTACGCCTGCATCGCCTGCAGCGCCGCCGCGAGCTGGCCCTTGCCGCCGTCGATCACGACGAGGTTCGGGGTCCCAGCGAACGACTCGTCGTAGTCCTCGGCGGTCGCGTCGCGCAACCGCGCGAACCGGCGCGAGATCACCTCGGCCAGCGCCGCGTAGTCGTCCTGCCCGTCCAGCCCGCGCACGCCGAACTTCCGGTAGTGCGCCTTCTTCGGCACCGCGTCCTGGAAGACGACCATCGAGCCGACCACGGCCTCGCCCTGGATGTTCGAGACGTCGTAGCACTCGATCCGGAGCGGCAGGCTCTCCAGGTTCACCGCTTCGCGCAGCTCCTCGAGCGCCTCGACTCGCCGGAGCCGCCGCCGCTCGGCCACCAGCGCATCCGACTCCAGCGCGACACGCGCGTTCTCGGTCGCCAGCTCCTGGAGGCGGCGCTTCTCGCCGCGCACCGGCGCCCGCACCTCGACCCGGGAGCCGCGCCGTTCCGAGAGGAACCCCTCGAGCGCCTCGGTGTCGCCGGCCTCGCGCGGAACGACGATCTGCGGCGGCACGCTCGGGGCCGAGCCGTAGTACTCGACCGCGAAGGCCTCCAGCAGTGCGGCGACGTCCTGGCCTGCTGCGTTCTCGAGGTGGAAGCCGTACCGGTCGATCAGCCGCCCGTCGCGCAACGGGAAGACCTGCACCGCGGCGCGGTCGCCTTCCACCGCGATCCCGATCACGTCGACGGTGCCGACCGCGCGCTTGTCGGCCGCCTGCCGCTCGGCGAGGTGCCGCACCGAGAACAGGCGGTTGCGGTAGCGGGCCGCCTCCTCGAAGCGCTCGCCCTCCGCGGCATCCTTCATCTTCCGCTCGAGCTCTCGCTGGATCGGCCTCGTGTCGCCCGAGAGGAACTCGATCACGCCGTCGATGATCTTCGCGTAGTCCTCCTTCGAGACGTAGCCCACGCACGGGGCCAGGCAGCGCTCGATGTGGTAGTCGAGGCACGGGATCCCGGAGTGGCGTCCCGGCTGTGGCCCTTCGCACGGCCGGTACGGGAAGACACGGTTCAGCACGTCGAGGGTCTCGCGCACCTTCTTCGCGTTCGCGTACGGTCCGAAGTAGACCACCCCGCGCCGGTGCCGCTCGCGCGTGAACATGACGCGCGGGTAGTCGTCTTCGACCGTCACCGCGATGTATGGGAAGGACTTGTCGTCGCGGAGCCGGACGTTGAAGGGCGGCCGGTGGCGCTTGACGAGGTTCTGCTCCAGGTGAAGCGCCTCGACCTCCGTGTCGGTGACGATCACCTCGATATCCGCGACGCGGTCGGGAAGGCTCGCGATGGTCGAGCGCATGTCCTTGCTCGCCTGGAAATAGCTCCGCACGCGCGGGCGCAGCGACTTCGCCTTGCCGATGTAGAGCACGTCTCCCTTCGCATCGCGAAAGAGGTAGACCCCCGGCTTCGCCGGAAGGCCTTTCAGCTGCTCTTCGAGGTGGTTAGCCATTTCGGCGGCAAGGGTAGCCTCCCGCCTCGTGAAGAAAGCCTGGGCCATAGCAGCCGTGGCCGTGCTGGCCGCGGCAGGCGCACTGGCAGCCGTGATCATCTCCTCCGGCGGCGACAAGAAGTCGCAGCTGGCGACCACCTCGGGGAGCCCTGCGCCGACGACGACCGCGCAAGGGACGACGACGCCTGCGACCACGGCGGGCGCTCCCCCACCGCCGCCTCCGACCACGACGACGTCGCCGGTCCCGGCGACCACGTCGAAGCTCCCGCCGCCGCCGGGGCCCCACAGCGCGCGCGGAAAGGAGTTCACGGTCGCTTCCGTCGACGACTCGCTGGCCCAGCAGGACGCCCACGCGGCCCGGCTGCTCGTGGGGGTCTCTCGCCGCGCCGGCTTCGACGCCGTCGTCGTCTCGGCGCAGTGGAAGCGAGGCCGCACGCGACCTGACGCGGCGACGCTGCGCGGGATCTGGAACGTCGCCCGGGCCACGAAGGCGAACCACATGCGCCTTTTCGTCGTCGCCTGGAACGGTCTCGCGCGTAACACCCCTCGCGACGCGGCCGAGCGCGGCCAGTTCGCCGACTTCGCGGGCGCGCTGGTGAAGGCGGTCCCGAGCGTCCACGGCGTGATAATCGGGAACGAGCCCAACCTGAACACGTTCTGGATGCCGCAGTTCGGCCGCGACGGGAGCGACGTCGGCGCATCGGCCTACGAGGATCTCCTGGCGCGGAGCTACGACGCGATCAAGAACGCCTCGCACAACGTCGAGGTGATCGGGGTCGGGCTCTCGCCGAGGGGCGCCGACAACCCGCGGGGCATCAGGCCGACGCACTCTCCGACCGCATTCATCCGCGACCTCGGCAAGGTCTACCGCGCGAGCGGCCGCGAGGCTCCGTTGATGGACGCCTTCGCGATCCATCCGTACATGCTCTCGCCGAAGACGCCGCCCACCGTCGCGCACCCGAAGACCACGCAGATCACGCTCGCCGACTATCCGAAGCTCGTCACGCTGCTCGACGAGGCCTTCCGCGGAACCCCGCAACGCGGGCGCACGCTGCCGATCATCTACACGGAGTTCGGCGTCCAGACCGTCGTCCCCGCGGGGAAGATGTTCGCGTACCAGGCCGGCACGACGCCGACGGCGGAGGAAGGCGTCAGCGCCGCGACGCAGGCCGCCTACTACCGACAGGCGCTCGCGCTTGCCTATTGCCAGTCGACGGTGCGCGGGCTGTTCGTCTTCCACACGTTCGACGAGTCCAGCCTCAACGGCTGGCAGTCCGGACTCTACTACGCCGACCGCACCGCGAAGCCGAGCCTGCGCGGCTTCCAGCGAGCGGTTGCCGACCTCCGCCACGCCAAGCTGACGACCTGCCCGCGCTAGGCTGTCGCGCGTGGCCGGACAGTACGTCGCCTACACGTTCTTCAAGGTCGATCCGGCCTGGAGGCGCCTGCCCATCGACGAGCGGAGGGCCGGCAAGGACGCGTTCGGCGAGGTCGTCGAGGACTGGGCCGGCCGGATGGTCTCGCTCCGCGCGTACTCGACGACAGGCGTCCGGCCTGAGACGGACTTCTTCCTCTGGAAGATCACGGAGCGCTACGAGGACCTGGGCGAGCTCGGGGCCGCGCTGAACTCGACGCCGCTCGCAGGTTGGCTGGGGACGCCGTACTCGTACCTCGCGACGACGAAGGCCTCCGAGTACACGAAGGCGCGCAAGCCCCGGCAGGTGGTCCCGAAGGGCTCGCCCTACCTTGTCGTCTACCCGTTCGTGAAGGTGCGGCCCTGGTACGCGCTACCGCAGGAGGACCGGCAGCGCGCGATGGACGAGCACATGCGGATCGGGCACGAGTTCGCGACGATCACGAACCACACGACGTACTCGTTCGGGATCGACGACCAGGAGTTCATGACGGCGTTCGAGTGCGAGGAGCCGGCGGACTTCATGCACCTGATGCTGACCCTGCGCGAATCCGAGGCGAGCCGTTACACCGAACGCGATACGCCCATCTTCGTCGGTCGGCTCGTAGAGATCCGCGAAGCACTGGACGAGCTCGACGGCGCGAGCGTCGCAGTCACGACATAGGCTCTGTCGCCGCTGGCGAGTAGCTAGTAGCCGTACGTGTGCTCGTCGCGCCAGACCCGCCACATGGCGAAGCCGCCGAAGGCGAAGACCGCAAGGAACGCGATCAGGTTCCAGCCGCCCCCGACGGGCGTGAAGAAGCGCGCGGCGACGTTCACGACCATCAGGATCGCGGAGCCGTAGAAGACCACCCGCGAGCGAGTCGACCACATCGAGATCTCCTCGCGCCGGTCGCGCCAGAGCAGGTAGAGGAAGTACGCGATCGCGAGGAAGAACGCGATCCGGGCGAGGAGGAAGAGCGCGGTCAGCGTCCGCTCGAGCTGGAGCGCGACGACCACGCCCGCGATCAGCGCGATGATCAGGAAGCCGCGAAGCGTCGGGTTCATGTCGCCCCAGGCGCGCCTCATGCGGCTCAGGGTAGCTAGCATCGCGACGTGATCGAGGAAGGCCAGCCGGCCCCGGACTTCGAGCTCGATAGCGACAACGGCGAGACCGTGAAGCTCTCCGACCTGCGCGGCAAGCCCGTCGTTCTCTACTTCTACCCGAAGGACGACACACCCGGGTGTACACGGCAGGCCTGCGGGATCCGCGACGCGTGGGGCGAGTTCCAGCGGGCCGGCGCGGAGGTCTTCGGGATCAGCGCGGACACGCAGTCCTCACACCAGCGGTTCAAGGCGAAGTACTCGCTGCCGTTCACGCTCCTGGCCGACCCGGAGCACAAGCTCGGCGAGCGTTACGGCGTCGGACAGGAGGGCAAGCGGTCGTACGAGCGCTCAACCTTCGTGATCGACGCCGACGGCAACGTGGCGAAGATCATGCGCCGCGTGAACCCCGACCGCCATGCGGACGAGGTTCTCGCCGCACTCGCCTGATCCAAAGGTCCTGCTCCGACCGGACATCTCGGTCGCGTTCACCGAGCCGAAAGGGCCTCAACTCAGGTGGGGCGGTCGGTGCTGCGGTGCTGACCGTCCCTTCGAGATTGAGTCGGGGCCGGGCGCACAGGCTCTGCGGCTAGCCGACGCCCACGGCTCGTGGGGAGAGTGCCGTTGCCCCGACTCGACCTCATTATCGTCCGTCGAGCGGTCGACTTGAGCGACAGCAGTCGAACGACGGCACCCGCCTTAGAATGAGGTGGTGCTGAGAGCTCGCTGCGCATGCAATGCCGTTGCGTACGAGGTTTCGGACGAGTTCGTCAACGCCTACAACTGCCACTGCTCGAACTGTCGTGCGATGACCGGGGCGGCGTTCTTGCCGGTGGGCCGTATCGAGCGCGACAAACTGACGGTGACGAAGGGTGCGGACTCGTTGCTCGTGGAGGGCGATCCCGATTCAACCTATGAGGTGCGCTGCAGCGAGTGCCATTCACTCCTCTATTGGACTTCCCGCGGCAAGTACTTCGGCGTTCCATATGGAACGCTGATCGACGAGCCTACGCTCAAGCCGATGTACCACCAGTTCGTCGGCTCGAAGGCTCCGTGGTACGAGATCCTCGACGACCTTCCTCAGCACGACACGCGTCCCGCCGTTGATAATTAACTGATCAGCAAGTCACTGAGTTGCCTAATCACCGACCGCGCTGCGAGCGATGGTGAAGGAAGACGTGTTGCTCAGCCGGCCGCGGCGGCGGCCAGCGCGGTGAGCACCGCGGTCTGCCGCTCGAGCGTCTGCTGGTGGCTGTCGAGGGCATAGCGGTCGGCCAGCTCGCGGGGGTCGAGGTAGCCGACATGCGTCCCGTCGGGGTCCTGCCAGATCAGCATTCGCAGCGGCAGCTCGATGCCGACGCGGGGGTCGGCCTGCATCAGGGGGGTGCCGACGCGTACGTTGCCGAAGATCAGCAAGACGTCGGCTTCCAGCTCGACATCGGCCTTGCGGGCGCCGGCCGCATGGTCGATGCGCGCGAACAGCTGCAGGCCATGCGCGTCGAGCGCCTCGCGCAGCCGCGCCTCGACCTGGTCGGCGTCGCCGCTGGCGGTCAGCTCGACCATGTGCGTAACGCTATTCGACGGCGGTCAGGCGCTTGGTGGTGGTCGCTGCTCTCAGCCTCAGGTGGGAACGGAAAACGCGTCGAGCTGCATGAGCATG
>DATFTK010000084.1:0-4021 GCA_035262005.1 Gaiellaceae bacterium
CGGCGCGTGCGCCCGGTCGCGGCCGGTCGTCTCGCCGTAGCGGCCGGTCCAGTAGCCCGCGAGCGTCAACAGCAGTGCCGTGAAGCCGAGCGTGCCGAACACGCCGGTGTCGGCCAGCAGGCCCGCGCAGAATCCGGCGACCGCGCCGAACACTGCGCCCCGCAGCAGCGCGATGCACACGACCGTCACGAGCAAGAGGTTCGGGTGCCCGCCGAAGATCGTGACCTGCGCGATGATCGACAGCTGGAGCACGACGGCGACGAAGAGGAGCGCCGCAGCTTTTCCGACGTCCGCCGGCATCACGGCGCCTGCGGGTTCTTCTTCTTCGTGATCAAGGCCGTGACGGCATCGAGCGACGAGAAGTCGACGAACGGCTGGATCTGGATCTGCTTGAACAACGCCGTGTCGCTCTGCCCGACGCTGACGACGTAGCCGATCGGGATGTTGGCGGGGAAGAGCGACGGATACTGCTTCGAGCGCGTGCCGGCGGTCACGATCACGTCCCCGACCTTGACGAGCTTGTCCTTCGTGACGTGGTCGACGATCAGCGAGTTCTGGCCTGCACCGTGGCGCACGACGCCGAAGGCGCGCGTGTCCTGGTCACGCGCCTGCACGGCGCTGCTCTCGTCCGTCAGCAACGTGACGAGCGCGGCCGTCGGCGACACCTGAGTCACGCTCCCGACGAGACCGTCGCTCGTGACGACCGGCGTTTCCTGGTGGATGCCGTTGTTGCGCCCCGCGGCGATCACCACGCGCTGGTCGAACTCGTTCCGCCAGCCGATGATGCGCGTGTTGACCGGCGTGTAGTCGCTCGGGAAGAGCGGGCTGTCGATGAAGTTGAGCTGCTTGCGGAGACTCTCGTTTTGCGAGCGGGCAGCCTCACCGAGCAGCGCCTGCTGCCGCAGCTTGTTCACCTGAGCCTTGAGCTTCTCGTTCTCGCTCTTCACGTGGACGAGCCCGGCGAAGTAGCCGTAGACATCCCGGAACGGCTGGGCCACCCGCTCGGCGGCGACCTCGAACGGCCGCAGGACGGTTGCGCCGGCCGACTGGACTCCGTGCAGCGGGCCCGAGGTCGGCTCGCGGAACGAAACGGTGATCAAAATCAGCGCAAGGACGACCAGCCCTCCGATGACCGCGCGCCGCCGAAGAGCAGAACGGTTGCGGGAGGGAAACGGCTGAGGCCTCGGTCGCGGAACGGACGACCCCAGGACCGCGCTGACACCACGGTTGCGAGCCACGAAGCGACTTAGGTTAGCGCGGTCGCCGGTGGAGTGATCGGGGTCTGACCCGAAGGAGTCTGACCCGGCAGTTCGGTTTTCAGCGGCGGTGGTTGTTCCGCCGTGCTTTCGAGCTCCGGTGGATGGCCTCGAACTCCTCGAGGCTGCGGCCGGAACCGACGGCCACGCAGGTGAGTGGGCTTTCCGCCAGGTGGACGGGCATGTGGGTCTCGTGACGGAGACGCTCGTCGAAGTTCGTGAGCAGGGCGCCACCCCCGGCGAGGACGATGCCGCGATCCATGATGTCCGCGGCCAGCTCCGGCGGCGTCTTGTCGAGCGTGGACTTGATCGCCTCGACGATCTGCTGCACGGGCTCCTCGAGTGCGCGCCGGACCTCCTCGGAGGAGAGGACGACCGTCTTCGGCAGGCCCGTGAGCATGTCGCGACCGCGCACCTCCGCCTGCAGCTCGTCGCGCATGTCCCAGGCCGAGCCGATCTCGAGCTTGATCTCCTCGGCGGTCTGCTGCCCGATCAGCAGTTTGTACTCGCGCTTGATGTGGTTGATGATCGCCTCGTCCATCTCGTCGCCGCCGACACGCAGCGACTGCGAGACGACGATGCCGCCGAGCGAGATGACCGCAACCTCGGTCGTGCCGCCGCCGACGTCGACGATCATGTTCCCGGTCGGCTCCGCGACGGGAAGGCCTGCGCCGATCGCGGCCGCCATCGGCTCTTCGATCAGGTACGCCTGACGGGCACCGGCGCTGAGCGTGGCTTCCTCGACCGCGCGCTTCTCGACACCGGTGACGCCCGACGGCACGCAGACGACGACGCGCGGATGCGCGAAGCGGTTCTGGTGCACCTTCTGGATGAAGTGGCGCAGCATCTGCTCGGTGACGTCGAAGTCGGCGATGACGCCGTCTTTGAGCGGGCGGATCGCGGAGATCGTCCCAGGGGTGCGCCCCAGCATCCGCTTCGCCTCGACGCCGACCGCGTGCACCTCGCCGGTCCGCTGGTCGATCGCGACGACTGACGGCTCGGACAGCACAATCCCGCGGCCGCGAACGTAGACGAGCGTGTTGGCGGTGCCGAGGTCCACCGCCATGTCGCGGCCACCGAAGCCACCGAGGTTGTCGAAGAGACCCATGGGGGACCGCCGAGTCTAGCTACCCAAAACCGTAAGTACCTGCAAACCGGTCGGCGAGCAGACGCACGAGACAGGATGCAGGTAGGCCGACGACGTTGAGGTAGTCGCCTTCGATCGAGCGGACGAGCGCCGCGCCGCGTCCCTGGATCGCATACGCCCCCGCGCGTCCCTCCCACTCGCCGGTCTCGATGTACCAGGCGAGGTCGCGCGGGGTGAGCTCGCGGAACGTCACGCGTGTGCCCTCGTGCTCGACGTCCTCCCAGCCGGAGGTGAGCAGGCAGAGACCGGACATCACCACGTGGGTCTTGCCGGAGAGCTCCTCGAGCATCAGCTCGGCCTCGGTAGCGTCGGTGGGCTTGCCGAAGATCAACCCCTGTAGCACGACTTCCGTGTCGACGCCGAGCACAGGCCGGCCGTCGGCCTCGCCCGCCACGCTCCGTGCCTTGCCGAGAGCGTGCTCGCGTACGACCTCCGTCGCGTCGGCGAGCTCCGGGGGCGCGGCCTCCTCGTAGTGCGGCTCGACGACGTCGAACGGAATGCCGAGCTGCTCGAGGATCGCACGACGCTGCGGCGATCTCGACGCCAACAGCAACGGCGGGGCCGGCGGCGCGTCAGCCACCGCGTGTCCGCGCGATCCAAAGCTCCTCGTGCGGCCACTGCCTCGCCCATTCGGCTGTGACCCACTTGTAGTACTCGTGGTTCACAGCGCCTTCCGGCGCGTACAGCTCGATCAGGCGGTCGAGCTCGAAGCCGTTGTCGCGCAGGACGTCGATCAGCTTTCCGGCCGGCAGGTGAAACTCGACCTCGTGCGTGTCGGGCCACTCGATCCGGACCATGTCGCGCAACGGGCGCACGAGACGTTCGGTGATCCCGTCGAGATCCATGCAGACGGACACGAACGTCGAGTTGCGCAGGAAGATCAGGCGTCCGCCGGGCCGGAGGAGGCGGGCTGCCTCCGGAATCCATTTGAACGGATCCGCCCAGATCGACGCGCCGTACTCCGAGTGGACGATGTCGAACGACGCGTCGGGGAGCGGCACGTCCTCGCCCGTCGCCTCGACGAGCGGAAACTCGAGCCCGGTCTCCTGCTGCATGCGCCGCGCGGTCTCGAGCTGCGCGGGCGTCGGGTCGACGCCGACGACCCGTGCGCCGCGGCGCGCGAGCCACGCCGAGAAGTAGGCGGTGCCGCAGCCGACCTCGACGATGTCGAGCCCGTCGACGTCGCCGATGACGTTCAGCTCGGACTCGGGTCTCCCCCAGACGCCCCACCTGATCTCGTCCGCCGCCCACGACTGCGCGGCCTGCGCGTCGGTGTACTCCGCGTTCGCCTGCGTCCAGTGCGCGACGTTCGCGCGGACGTAGTCAGACGAGCTCATCGTCCGTGAACCAGAGCGCGATCTCGCGCTCCGCCGACTCCGGCGAGTCCGAGCCGTGGACGAGGTTGTCCGGCATCGCGACCGCGAGGTCGCCACGGATCGTGCCCGGCTCGGCGTCGGCGGGATTCGTCGCGCCGATCGTCCTGCGCATCGTCGTGATCGCGCCCTCGCCTTCGACGACGAACGCGAACGTCCGCCCGGAGGTGATGAACTCGACCAGGTCGCCGAAGAACGGCTTCTCGCTGTGCTCGGCGTAGTGCGTCTCGCCGAGCTCACGGCTG
>DATFTK010000085.1:0-4290 GCA_035262005.1 Gaiellaceae bacterium
CCGCTCCGCCACGCCGACGGGATCACCATCGGCGGCGAGACGCTCATCTTCTCGTGGCCGGCGCAACGGCACGATCCCGACACGACCGAGCCGCTCGGGGAAGTGGGCGTCCCGAACGACATCCAGCTGTCGGCGTTCCAACGCCAGGTCGTGCAGGCGCTCTGCGGGCCGTGGCTCGCGGGCGCGAGCCTCGAGACGCTGCCGTCGAACGAGGAGATCGCGGCGGCCCTGGGCACGCCTGGGGCGACCGGCACCGTCAAGGCGGCGCTGCGGCGGATCTACGCGAAGGCGGGCCTTTCCGACCAGCCCGCGCACGCCAAGCGGAGGGCGCTCTGCCGCGTGGCCCGGCAGAAGGGATGGGTCTAAAGAGAGCGGAGGAGCCGCAACGGCTCCTCCGCGACCCCCTCTCCCTTTCGAGCTGAGAAGCGTAGAGACGCCCGCCGCGCCACAGGTGACCGCCTGAGTAACCGGGGAGGCGCTAGACCGCGACCGCCTCGAGCACCTGCTCGGGGATGTCGAAGTTCGCGTACACGTCCTGCACGTCGTCGTTCTCCTCGAGCTGGTCCATCAACCGCAGGATCTTCTTCGCGGCGGACTCGTCCCCGACCTCGACCGTGGTCTTGGGCCGCATCGTCAGCTCCGCGGAGTCGACGGTGAAGTTGGCGGCGGCGAGTGCCTCGCGCACCGATATCAGCGCCTCGGGCGCGGACACGATCTCGTACGTCGAGCCGTCGAGCGCGACGTCGTCTGCCCCGCCCTCCGCTGCCGCCAATGTCAGCTCGTCCTCGTCGACGCCCTCGGCCGGGACGAGCACGACACCGCGCCGCTCGAACAGCCAGGCGACCACACCGGAGGTGCCGAGGTTCCCGTCGTTCTTGTCGAACGCATGCCGCACCTCGGATGCGGTGCGGTTGCGATTGTCCGTCAGCGCCTCGACGATGACGGCGACACCGCCGGGTCCGTAGCCCTCGTACACGACGGTCTCGAAGTCCTGGCCCTCGGAATCGGCACCCGAGCCGCGCGCGATCGCGCGCTCGATGTTGTCCTTCGGCATGGAGTACGACCGGGCCTTCTCGATCGCGTTCTGCAGCGCCAGGTTCGCGGCCGGGTCGGCTCCGCCCTCCTTGGCCGCGACGATGATCGCGCGCGACAGCTTCGAGAAGAGCTTCCCGCGCTTCGCGTCGGCCGCGCCCTTCTTGTGCTTGATCGAGGACCACTTGCTATGCCCTGACACTGGTCGCCTCCCCCACCTGCTCGAGGAACAGTTCGTGCACGCGCGTATCTTCCGTCAACTCGGGGTGGAACGACGCGACGAGGAACCGGCCCTGGCGTAACAGGACGGGCTCGCCGTCGTGCTCCGCGAGCACCTCCACGTCGCCCCCGCGTTCGCGCACGCGCGGCGCGCGGATGAACACGCCGCGCAGCGGCTCGGCGTCGTCGCGCAGGCGCAGGTCGGCCTCGAAGCTCGCGACCTGGCGGCCGTACGCGTTGCGGTCGACCTCGAGATCCATCAAGTCGAGATGCCGGCGGTCGAGGACGATCATGCCGGCGCACGTCCCGAAGACGGGGCCGGGAAAGGACCGGAGCGCCTCGTCGAGGCCGTAGAGCCGCATCAGCCGCATGAACGTCGTCGACTCGCCGCCCGGGACGACGAGGCCGTCGAGCCCGTCGAGCTCCTCCGGCTTCCGCACCTCGACGACGTCCGCGCCGAGGCGCCGCAGCATCGCCCCGTGCTCGCGGAAGTTCCCCTGGACGGCGAGCACCCCGATCTTCACGGGGACTACCAGCCGCGCGTCTCGAGCAGCTCTTCCGGCCGCAGCGCCGCGGCCGAGAGGCCGCTCATTGCGTCGCCGAGCCCGCGCGACACGCGCGCGAGAATCTCCGCGTCGTTGTAGTGCGTCGTCGCTTCCACGATCGCCTTCGCGCGCTCGCTCGGATTGTCGGACTTGAAGATCCCGGAGCCGACGAACACACCGTCCGCGCCGAGTTGCATGCAGAGCGCCGCGTCGGCAGGTGTCGCGATGCCGCCGGCGGTGAACGTGACGACCGGGAGCCGACCGTTGTCTGCAACCCAGCGCACGAGCTCGACGGGCGCCTGCAGGTTCTTCGCCTCGGAGTACAGCTCGTCCGGATCCATGGCGCCAAGGCGCTTGATCGCGCCGAAGACCGAGCGCATGTGCGTGACCGCGTTGACGATGTCGCCCGTGCCGGCCTCGCCCTTCGTCCGGATCATCGCCGCCCCCTCGGCGATCCGCCGCAGCGCCTCGCCGAGGTTCGTGCAGCCGCAGACGAACGGGACCGTGAACTTCCACTTGTCGATGTGATGCGCGGTGTCGGCCGGCGTCAGCACCTCCGACTCGTCGATGTAGTCGATCTCGAGCGCCTGCAGGACCTGCGCCTCGACGAAGTGCCCGATGCGAGCCTTGGCCATGACGGGGATGGTGACCGCCTCCTGGATCTCGACGATCTTGTCCGGATCGGCCATCCGCGCGACACCGCCCTCGGCGCGAATGTCCGCGGGAACGCGTTCGAGCGCCATGACGGCGACGGCGCCGGCCTCCTCGGCGATGCGGGCCTGCTCCGCCGTCGTGACGTCCATGATCACCCCGCCCTTGAGCATCTCGGCGAGGCCGCTCTTCACCCGCATCGTGCCGATCTCGGCCATCACGCGAATTTTAGCTTCAGCCTCTCAAGCAGCCGTAGACGTCGTCGATCTCCGCCTGAGGGGGCGTCACCGTCCACAGGAAGACGACGTTCTTGTTCGTGCGCATCACGTCGTCGATGTGCGGCCGGAGCTTCTTCGGCGCGAAGGTGCGATAGGCGTGCTCGAACCCCGTCGCCGCGTCAGAGCTCTCGGCGAACGCCGCCCGGACCGCATTGCCGGGGTGGAACGCGATCAGCCCGCCGTTCGGCGCGGTGCGCTCCACCACCCCGAGCTTCGACGGGTCCGTCGTGACGCGGTAGTGCAGCTTGCTGCTGAGGCACTTCGCCGTCGGCTCCGCCTTGTACACCGAGGGCTCGCTGTTACAGCCGGCCGCAAGAGCGACCAGCGCGAGGAGGAACCAGAGAGACCGCCGCATGGCGCGGCGACTGTATCGCGCTAGAGTCAGGCCAGCGAACCGCGGGGTGATCGGGATGACGGTCTTGGCCGAGCGGTATGAGCTGCTCGAGCGGGTCGGCGAGGGTGGGATGAGCGTCGTCTGGCGCGCCCGCGACATGAAGCTCGAGCGGCAGGTCGCGATCAAGCTGCTCCGCTCCGTCGTCGCCGCCGATCCGGCGCAGTCGCGCCGCTTCCACCGCGAGGCGCGCGCGCTGGCGGCCCTTGCCCACGACGGGATCGTCCGCATCTACGACTACGTCGCAAGCGACGAGCAGTCGTTCCTGGTGATGGAGTACATCGCCGGCGACAACCTCGCCCAGACGACCCGCCGCCGCCTGCCACTCCGACCAGCCGAGGCTGCTGCTTACCTGCAGCCGGTCGCGGAGGCCCTCGCGTACGCACACGCACGTGGAGTCGTTCATCGCGATCTGACCCCGACGAACATCCTGATCGAACGCGGAACGGACCGTGTCGTCACCACCGACTTCGGCCTCGCGCGCATCGCGCGCGCGACGGGCTCGCTCACCGCAACGGGTGTGCTGCTCGGGACGCCCGAATACTGGTCCCCCGAGCTCGCGCTCGGCCGTGAGCTCGGCCCGGAGACGGACCTGTATGCGCTCGGCTGCATCCTCTTCCGGCTCGTGAGCGGCGAGCTCCCGTTCGAAGGCGACGACCGGCTCGCCGTCGGGTTGCGCCGCGCCCACGACGACGCACCGTCGCTCGGAGCCCTCGTGCCGGCGGCGCCGCAAGAGGCTGTCACGCTCGTCGACTCGCTGCTGGCGCGGGATCCCGAGCGACGACCGGATGCGAGCGTCACCGGCACCGCGCTCGGGAGGCTCGCCGGCGGCGCCGCCGTCCACGCCGGGACGGAAGAGCAAGACGAGCCCGTGCGCGAACCCGCGACGGTCGCTCTGCACTCCGAACAGCAGACGACGCAGCTGTCACTCCCCGCCGCGAGCTCGCCTCGACGAGGCTGGGCCCGACGGCGGATCCTCGGCGCGGCCGCAGCATCGATCGCCGTGATCGTCGCCGCGCTGTTGCTCGCCGGCCACCTCCGCAGCCCGCTCGCTCAGGTGCCGAACGTCGTCTCGCTCCGCGAGGACGTCGCGCGAGCGGAGCTCCGCCGTGCGATCCCGAGCGCCGACGTCTCGGTCACGCGCGTGTATTCCGACAGCGTCGGCGCCGGCAGA
>DATFTK010000086.1:0-4865 GCA_035262005.1 Gaiellaceae bacterium
AGTAGGTGGAGCTGATCAGTGGAGCCGACGGGACTCGAACCCGTGGCCTACTGGCTGCCAGCCAGTCGCTCTCCCAACTGAGCTACGGCCCCGCGATCGCCAAGTCTAGCGGTGAATTCGTAGTCCCTCGCCCAGTTGACCCGGAGAGCCTGGTTGTTCCTGGTCGGCCCGAGGCGCAACTGGATCGCGATCCGATTCTCGAACTCGTTGATGGGGAGGAAATAGCACTCGCGGGTTTCAGGACAGTACGCCGCGTACGCATCGATGTCGCGAGCCGAGTAGTACTGGCGCAGGAGACCGTCCCGATTCCGCCGATTTCGAGAGCACCGCACGACGATGACGTCGTCGTGCCGGCAGGCCCATTTGCATTGCACGCGCAGGAGGCCGGGTCTCAGGTCGAAGATCAAGTCGTACCGCTCGACGGTGAATGCGCTCCAGACGCCGATACCGAGGTCTGCGGCTGACATCGCGATTGCGAGCTCCGCGACCGCGCCTTTCTGATCTGTCGTGAGCATGTGCTCGACGCTAGCGGCACCCTCGGCTGGGCCGTGTCCAATTCAGACAACTTGCGTAACGCACGCGCGCAACGCACCGTCGCCGCATGTCCATGCGCACGCTGCTCGCGACCGCCGCGCTGCTGCTTTTCGTCGCTGCGTACCTTCAACCGCGCGGCGCCTCCTCCAAAGGCCCGTATCCGGCGGATCCAGCGCGCACACCCGGCGTGATCAATCCCGACGTCACGCAGCGAACCATCGCGACGACGATCTGCACGCACGGCTGGACGCGAACGATCCGGCCGCCGACCGACTACACGAATGCGCTGAAACTGAAACAAATGCGCGAATACGGAGTCGGCGGCTCGCCGTCGCAGTACCAGGAGGACCACCTGATCAGCCTCGAGCTGGGCGGGCATCCAACGGACGCGCGGAACCTCTGGCCGGAGCCGTACCCGCGGGCGGCGGAAGTGGACTCGATTGAGAACGACCTCAACGCGAAGGTGTGCTCGGGCGCGCTGTCGCTGGACGAGGCGCAACGGAAGGAGTCCGAGCTCAAGCACACCGACGGCTAGCGTTCCGGCGTGAGCACGACCGCCGTCGAACGCCGTAGCGTCCGCGAGGGTCTGCTCGTCGCGCCGGCGCTCGGGGTCACCGCGGCGATCGGCTACCTCTCCGCGACGACGCTGCCCGACATCGCCGGCAAACCCTGGCACGAGGACGAAGCGGTCGCGGGCCTGATCGCGTCCCGGCCGCTCCCCGACGTGCTCCACACGGTGCTGCTCGACCGCGGCGGCGCACCGCTCCACTTCGTGCTCGCGCACTTTGCGTTCGCCGGCGACGGTTCACCCCGCACGTTGCGCTGGTTGTCGCTCGTCTTCGCGCTTGCGACGATCCCGCTCTGCTACGACCTCGCGCGGCGGCTCTCCGGTCGCTTCGCCGGGCTGACCGCCGCAGCGCTGACGGCGACGTCGCAGCTCTTGGGGATCTACGCGACGTTCGGTCGCATGTACTCCCTGTTTGCGTTTGCGAGCGCGCTCGCGCTCGACCTCTTCGTTCGTGCGCTGAGCCGTCCGACGCGCGGAACCATCGCGGCGGCGACGGCTGCGGCACTGCTCCCAATCCTCGTCCACCCCTTCGGCGTCTTCGTCTTCGGCGCTGAGCTGGCAGTCGCGCTGTGGCGCTGGCGCCTGCGCGCGCTCCCGGTCGCGCTGCTCGCACTCCCGCTCGTGTTGCCCTATCTGAGACTTCCCGCCCGCTACGACCCCCAGACGGGAATGTGGGCGCCCGGAGCGGCGCTCCGTGCGCTCGCCGGTTCTGCCGGCGGTTGGGGTGTCGGCCTGGCGGTCTTCGCCGTCTTCGCCGCGGTCGGCGCCTGGACGCTGCCGCGCGCTTTCACCGCCCTCGGCCTGCTGCTCGTCGCAGCGCCGACGTCGCTGCTCGCCGCCTTCGGCGACGAGCTGTCGCCCCGACACCTGATCTTCATGCTCCCTGTCTGGACGACGTTCGTCGCCGCCGGGCTCGCGCGTATGCCTGCGCGTGCCGCCGTCGTCGCGGCCGCGCTCGGCATCGCGTTGCTCGCCCCGGCCGCCGTCGCGGATCCGCGGACGAGCTCCGCGAACGTCAGCGCAGCGGCAGCCTGGGTGCGCGACAACGTCCGCCCGGGAGACGCTCTCTATCCCTACTCGCCCGTCTTCCTGGCCGCGCTGCCGCGGAGGTCAGTCGCGCTGCCGCGGGAGCCGGTCGCGCTTCACCGCCTGCTCGGCCGGACGCACGGGATCCGACGGACGCTCGTCGCGATCCCGCAGGGCGACCACTGGTCAGTGCTGGTCGTGACGGGGCCGTTCACAAACGTCCCGGCAGCGCTCGCTCGAGCGTCGCGCAACCTCCACGGCATTGCGCGCGCCGCGGTCTTACAGCTCTACCTTGCTGCCGATGAGAGTCTCGCGCGGCTGCGATCCGAGGACTCGCGGTTAGACGGACGCCCGGGCAAAGCCCGCGCGTCCTCTGTGCGGCTCCGCCGAGTCGGCGCCTACGCGACCTCGACCTCGACGGACGGCACGTCGCCCCAGAGGTCCTCGAGCCGGTAGTACTCGCGTGCCTCCGGCGTGAAGATGTGCAGCACGACGTCGAGATAGTCGGCGACGATCCAGGACGCCTCGCGCTGTCCGTCGACCGAGGCGGGCAGCAACCGGACGTCGTGCTTCATGCGCTGGTGGACCTCGTCGTAGATCGCTGCTGTCTGGCGGGCGTTTTGTCCGGTGCAGACGACGAGGTAGTCCGTATAGGACACGACCGGCCGCATGTCGAGGATGACGACGTCCTGGGCCAGCTTCTCCTGCGCGAGGCCGGCGATCCGGCGTGCTTGTTCGAGGGACGTCAAGTGCCCTCCAAACGATACAGCCCCCGGGCGTCGATCAACTCGGCGACGGCCGGAGGAACGAGCTCGTCGATCGGCTCGCCGCGCGCGACGCGTTCACGGATCTCCTCGGACGAGACGTGCAGCGGCTCGATCTCGAAGAACTGCACGCGCTCCGGCTGGGACAGGCGATCCAGCACGGACTGGAGCCGCTCCCACGGGTACCCCGGCCGAGTGGCCACAGCGAGCCGCGCCCGTGCCAGCACACCTTCCGGATCCTTCCAGGTGAGGAAGTCGCAAAACTCGTCGGCGCCGATCACGAACAGCGGGTCGCGCCACCCATCCGCAGCCAGCGTGTCGACCGTGCGCTCGTACGGATCGAGCTCTACCTCGCGATCCGGGAAGGCCGCGCGAGCGAGCTCGAAGCGCGTCTCCGCGTCGAGTGCCGGGTCCTTGTGACCAGGCCGCGCCGACACGAGCACGACGACCTCGTCGCCGAAACGCTCCTCGGCCGCGCGCGCGAGCGCGACGTGGCCGTTGTGAGGTGGATTGAATGTCCCGCCCAGCAGCGTCGTCACTGCAGCTCGAGCACCTCGCCGTCGACCTCCACCTCGTCACCCTTCCGTGCTCCTGCATTCTTGAGCGCTGCGGCGAGCTCGTCTTCGTCCGTCGGCGCAACGCCCGCGATCCGGAAGCCGCGGTCGGTTCGGAGGACGCGGAAGCGCCGGCCGGTGGGCTGAGGGCGGTAGACGAGGAAGTCGACGAGGCCGTCCGCCGCCTCGGGCGCGTCCGGCTGCGGCGGACAGAGCTCGAACAGGGCGCGCTTCAGCTCCTCGATTCCCTCGCCGGTCGCGCACGAGACGCGAAAGACGCGAACGATCCGAGCGTCGTCGACACCGAACGACGGCGGGTCGGGACGGAGGTCGATCTTGTTCAGAACGACCGACTGCGCGCGCGTCTCGAGCCCGGCGCCGTACGCGGCCAGCTCGGCGTCGATCGTCGCGAACCGTTCGTCGGCGTCGTCCTCCGAGGCGTCGATCACGTGCAGCAGGAGGTTCGCGCGCTCGAGGTGCGCGAGGAACTCGTGCCCGAGCCCGACGCCTTCGCTCGCGCCTTCGATCAGCCCGGGCACGTCGGCGACGGTCAGCTGGCGCGTGCCGTCCGGAGCGTCGACCGTGCCGAGCACCGGCGCGATCGTCGTGAAGGGATAGTCCGCCACCTTCGGCCGCGCGTTCGAGATCCGCGTCAGCAACGACGACTTCCCCGCATTCGGCAGCCCGACGAGCGCCGCGTCCGCGAGCAGCTTCAGCCGGAGCTCGAGCGTCGCCTCCTCGCCGGGCAGGCCGGTCTCGGCAAAACGCGGCGTCCGGCGCGTCGACGATGCGAACTGCTTGTTACCGCGGCCTGCGACGCCGCCGCGAGCGACCACGACACGCGCGCTCGGCGAGGCGAGGTCGGCGACCAGCTGCTCGTCCTCGTCGTACACCTGCGTCCCCACCGGGACGCGAATCTCCGCGTCCTGCCCCGACGCACCGTGCTTCAGCGCCCCGCGTCCCGGCTCGCCCCTTCCGGCCGCGAACCGACGCCGAGCGCGGAACGCGGAAAGGTCGCGCAGATCCGGATCGGCGACGAGCACGACGTCACCGCCGGGCCCGCCGTCACCCCCGTCGGGACCACCCTTCGGCACGTGCTTCTCACGCCGGAAGTGCAGGCTGCCGTCACCGCCGCGGCCCGCCTGCACGCGGATGCGGGCGCGGTCATTGAACACGGCGCTAGTCGGCGGCGTTGACTTCGACGAACCGACGCTCGCCGCTCGCGCGGAACGAGACCGTCCCTGGACGGGTGGCGAAGATCGTGTCGTCGCGGCCGATGCCGGTGCCGGCCCCTGCGCGGAACTTCGTACCGCGCTGGCGCACGATGATCATCCCGGCCTTGACCTCCTGGCCGGAGAAGATCTTCACGCCGAGCATCTTCGGGTTCGAGTCGCGACCGTTGCGCGACGAGCCGAGTCC
>DATFTK010000087.1:0-2899 GCA_035262005.1 Gaiellaceae bacterium
GCCGAGCGAAAGCTGTGCTTGCGCTCGGTGGAGGGTACGCCGCTTCGCGGGAAACGCGCACGGGCAAGCCCGCGCGCTCTAACCGTGCTGGGCGGTTGCTCTAGTGGGGTCTGACCCCGAAGGGGGCTGACCCCAGCCTTCGAATGGCGGTGTGCGGCCGCCCGTCTGGCCCCAGTAGTCCGTCTGCTCGAGCGCGCGGCCGTCCTCGCCGAAGCGGATCACCGAGGTCCCCGCGAGCGAGACCTGCTTCCCGTTCTCGACGATGACGGCCCACCACTCGATCGCGGCGCGATCGCCGGCGACGATCGGCTCGCCCATCCAGACCTCGGGCTCGCCCTCCTCCTCGCCGAGCGCCCAGCGCGCGTACTCGATCGGGCTGCCAGCTTCGCGGAAGGGGTGCGAGCGGTGCACGGCGGCCGGCGCGTAAACGGTCACGAGCAGCTCGGCGTCGAGCGCGCGCCACGCACGCGTCCACGTCTCTGACCATGCTCGCGCCGCGCCGGCCGTGTCCACTGGGGCGAAGGTTAACCGCCGCTTAACGCGCCGCTAAGACTGAGGATCTAAAACGCGATCGTGCGGAGGTCGTTGTTCGTCGTCGCGGTGTCGCTGGTCGCGCTCGGGGCCGTGTTCGCGCTCACGGCGCCGGCCGGGACGCAGCGCACGCCGGCAAAGGCTCCGACCGGCATCCACAAGATCAAGCACGTGATCGTGATCATGCAGGAGAACCGCTCCTTCGATCACTACTTCGGGACGTATCCCGGCGCCGACGGGTTCCCGCGGAAGGCGGACGGCGACTTTGCCGTTTGTGTTCCCAATCCGGCGAAGGACGCGTGCGACAAGCCGTACCACGACACGAACGACATCAACGCCGGCGGTCCGCACGGTTCGATGAATGCGCTAGCCGACATCGCCGGCGGAAGGATGGACGGCTTCGTCGCGGAGGCAGAGACCGCCCGCGTCCGCGGCTGCGCGCAGGACCCCAACAACCCGATCTGCTCGCAGCGTGCCGAGAACCCCGACGTCATGGGCTACCACGACGGGCAGGACATCCCGAACTACTGGGCGTACGCGCGCAACTTCGTCCTGCAGGACCACATGTACGAGCCGAATGCGTCGTGGAGCCTGCCCGCGCATCTCTTCATGGTCTCTGAGTGGTCGGCGCGCTGCTCGCGTCGCGGCGATCCGATGAGCTGTGTGAGCGCGATCCAGAATCCGATGAATCCGGCAAAGGTCAACGCGGAATATCCGTGGACGGATCTGACGTACCTCCTGCACAAGCACCGCGTCAGCTGGCGGTACTACGTGTTCAGCGGCACGGAGCCCGACTGCGAGAACGACGAGATGATCTGCGAGTCGGTGAAGCAGGGCGCGAAGACGCCGGGGATCTGGAACCCGCTGCCGTACTTCGACGACGTGAAGGAGGATGGTCAGCTCGCGAACATCACCACCCTCTCGCAGTACTTCACCGCCGCGCGGACGGGCACGCTCCCTGCTGTGTCGTGGATCGATCCGACGGGCTCGGTCTCGGAGCACCCACCGGCGCTCGTCACCGCCGGCCAGACCTACGTGACGAAGCTCATCAATGCGGCGATGAGAGGCAAGGAGTGGAAGTCGACGGCGATCTTCCTCGCCTGGGACGACTGGGGCGGCTTCTATGACCACGTCGTTCCGCCGAACGTCGACCGACTCGGCTACGGGCTGCGCGTTCCGGGGCTCGTGATCAGCGCCTATGCGCGTCGCGGCTTCATCGACCATCAGACGCTCAGCTTCGATGCGTATGCGAAGTTCATCGAGGACGACTTTCTGGGCGGGCAGCGCCTCGACCCGACGACGGACGGGCGCCCCGACTCGCGTCCGAAGGTTCGCGAGAACGAGCCGATCCTCGGCTCGCTGGTGCGCGACTTCAACTTCAAGCAGAAGCCGCGCAAGCCGCTGATCCTCGACCCGCACCCGCCGACGGATCTTCAGGTTCGCCGCTAGGCGGGAAGTCGGCCGGCGTACGGATTCCCGCACCAGCGAACACCAGCGGGCCTCCTTCCTCTAGGGCCCTCGGCGCTGCGAAGTTCTCAGTACCGACACCGAGGAGGCCCCGAAACTTGAAGAACGAACTGATCGTCCTGCCGCACGACCCGAGCTGGGACGAGGTCCGGCTCGCGTGGAACCTCGCGGCCGACCAGCGGCCCGCAGCCGTGGCACTGCCCGAGTCCCCACGCGACGTCGCGGCGATCGTGCGCTGGGCGCGCGAGCGCGGCCTCCGCGTCGCGCCGCAGGGCACCGGCCACAACGCGATCCCGCTCGGCTCGCTCGCGCACACCGTCCTGCTGAAGACCGGGCGCATGCGCGGCCTGTCGATCGACATCCGCAGACAGCGGGCGCGGGTCGACGCCGGCGTGCTCTGGGCCGAGGTGACGGACGCGGCCGCCGAACACGGGCTGGCCGGCCTCGCCGGCTCGTCGCCGGACGTCGGCGTGGTCGGTTACACGCTCGGCGGCGGCGTCAGCTGGCTCGGCCGCCGCTACGGCCTCGCCTCGAACAGCGTCACGGCGATCGAGGTCGTGAACGCGGAGGGTGATCGCATCCGCGCCGACGCCGACCAGCACGCCGACCTGTTCTGGGCGTTGCGCGGCGGCGGCGGGTCGTTCGGCGTCGTGACGGCACTCGAGTTCGAGCTGTACCCCGTCACCCACGTGCACGCCGGCATCCTCTTCTTCCCGCTCGAGCGTGGCGCCGAGGTGCTGCGCGCTTGGCGGCGCTGGGTCGACCAGGTGCCGGACGAGGTGACCTCGGTCGGTCGCTTCCTGCAGCTCCCGCCGGTCCCGGAGATCCCCGAGCCGCTCCGCGGCGGCTCGTTCGCGATCGTCGAGGCGGTGTCGCTCCTCGGCGAGGACGCGAGCGACGA
>DATFTK010000088.1:0-3497 GCA_035262005.1 Gaiellaceae bacterium
ACGCTTCCACCAGACGATGGCGCGCGAGTGGGCCTACGGACTCAGCTACCGCTCACACCGCGAACGCAACCAGGCGCTGCCACACTGGCTCGCCTACTACAACACGCGAAGGCCACACAGCTCGCTACGAGGACAGCCGCCAATCAGCCGCGTTCGCAACCTGTGTAGGCAGGACAGCTAGCGCTTCTTGGCCGCGCGCGCCTCGCGGGCGCGGCCGACTGCCTGCAGGACGCGGCCCGCCATCCTGGGGCCGTGCTTGCGCGCGATGTTCAGGATCTGTTTGCGCTGGCGCGGAGGCAGGCGGCGCCAGATGTCCCACGCGGTCAGCGCAATACCGAGCGGGCGAACCGTGCGATCCAGGCGCCTCGTCACGCGGCCATCCTAGTCGTCCTGCTTGTCGTGACCGTACGCGTGGCCGCGGCCGTGTCTGCCCGGGCCATCGTTTGTGTCTGGCACCGCCGCTGTCGGATCTGGGGGCGGCGGCGTTGCCACCGGCTCTAGCTGGGACGCTGACGCAGCCGCTAGACGAGCAGGTGCCGGCACCGCTGCGAGCTGGCGTGCCGGTGCGGGTGCCCGACGCGCACGAACCACGACCAGCCTGCGGGCCACGGCCGGCGGCCGACGTGCGCGGTAGCTGGTGTGTGTCGTCACGAGCCGTGCGGCGCTAGGCCGGTGACGAGGCACGACGTGCGCCGTCAGGCGGACCGAACGCTGAAGCGACGACGGTGGAGCCGCGATCGACCGCATGGGCTCTCGAGGCGTGTCGACCAGGGCCGACATCCCGACCACAGTGGCTATTGCCCCGGTCAGCAGCGCCGCGGCGACGACGCGTGCGCAGGTTTCCCTCATGTTCCTCCCCCGTTGTGTCGATACCCCGTTCAAGGGATCCATCGGCATCCGGGACTAGGACTTGAGGGGAAGCTGTGGGTAGTTTCAAGGTCAAGCTCGTCGCGTATTTCCTCCTGCTGTCGCTGCTGCCGCTGGCGGCTGCTTTTTGGGGGTTTTCGACGGTTGCGGCGCGCGGCGAGACCCGGCAGGTCGATGCGCGGCTCCAGGCCGGCCTCAGGGCAGCGACGGCCACGTACCAGGACGAGCTCCTCGCAGCGGACGAGTCCGCTGCGCAGCTCGCGCGGAGCGCCGCGTTCCAGCGGGCGCTGATCCGTCGCGACCGCAAGGCGATCCAGCGGCTGCTGAACACGCGTCCGAACCTCAGCGTCGAGGCGGGCGACACCTTCGAGGTCGGCCGTACCGACCCGATGGCCGCCACCCGCCAGGTCACCGTCGTCGGGTCCCGCGGCACGCGTGGCGCCGTGATCGCCGCCGTCCCGCTCGACCAGCAGCTCGTGACCCGGCTCGAAAGCCGGTCGGGCCTCGATGCGGACGAGCATGTAGTCCTGATCGAGGACCGCCGCGTCGTCGCCGGGCCGGTCGCGACCCTGGGGAGCCGTTTCGACGCGCTGCCGGGGAAGACGCACACGCTCGCCTTCGGCGGGACGCGCTACCGCACGCTGATCGCGGAGACGCTCGATGCAATGCCGTCGGCGACGATCGGTGTCATCAGCCCGCAGACGCGGATCGACGCGGCGAACCACGCGGCCATGCAGCGACTGCTTGCCGGGATGTTCGCGTGTCTGCTGCTGGTGGCGATCGTCGCGTACATCGAGGGCCGCGCGATCGTGCGGACGTTGCGGCGGCTCGTCGACGCGAGCCGCGCGATCTCGCGAGGCGACCTGAGGCAGCGCGTGCCGGTCCAGGGCCGCGACGAGTTCGCGCTGCTTGGCCGGACGTTCAACGAGATGGCCGCACAGCTGCAGAACAGGCTCGACGAGCTCGAGGCGCAGCGTGGCCGTCTGCGCGACGTCATCGCTCGCTTCGGCGAGGCGCTCGGCGCGACGCACGACGCCGACCAGCTGATGCGCCTGATCGTCGAGGCCGCGATGGAGGCGACCGGCGCGAACGGCGGCGTGATCGTCTCGACGAGCGGCGAGCTCGTACAGGCCGGCGTTCCAGGCGAGGGCTCCGACAAGATCGAGGTGCCGCTCGCAGCGGGCCAGGTCAACTTCGGCTCGCTGCTGCTCTTCGGCGACCGGTTCGAGGACGAGGACCGGATCACGGCCGTGTCACTCGCGTCGCAGGCTGTCGTCGCCCTCGACAACGCGCGGCTGCACCGGATCGTCGAGCGCCAGGCGCTCGTCGACGGACTGACGGGCCTGGCGAACCGTCGCCAGTGTGAGGAGACCCTCGCCGCGGAGCTCGCCCGCCTCGAGCGTTTCGGCGGCCCGCTCGCGATCGTGGTTGCCGACCTCGACTGGTTCAAGGACGTCAACGACCGCTTCGGCCATCCGTCCGGGGACGCCGTCCTGCGCGAGCTTGCGCAGCTGCTCCAGGAGACCGTGCGCGACGTCGACCTGGCGGGCCGCTGGGGAGGGGAGGAGTTCATGGTCATCCTCCCCGGCACCGACCTGGCCGGGGGCGCCCAGGTCGCCGAGCGGATCCGCGTCGCCCTGGCCGGCCGGATCGTCCTCTCGGCCGACGGCACCCCGATCCCGGTGACGGCCAGCTTCGGCGTCGCCGCCACACCGCCCGCTTCGACCGCCGCCGAGCTCTTCTCCGCGGCCGACGCGGCGCTCTACGAGGCCAAGCGGAACGGCAAGAACCGGGTCGAGATCGCCCCGGAAGCCGTGCCCCATCCGTAGAGGTCTTTACCCTCCACTGTGGAAGAGAGCCCGCCAGGGGCTAGAATCCCGCCGCAGTACGTCGCCCCCCAACTTCAGGAGAACCTATGCCGGTCGAGACACCGTCGCTGTTCGCGCAAGTGATCCAGGACCATCTCGAGCTCAAGGAGCGCAACTCCCGCCTCGAGACGTCGATGCCGCTGACCCACTACAAGTCGGCGGATCCGTTCGACAATCACCCGCTCTTCAAGACCGAGGAGCAGGCCCGCCTCGAGGAGACGATGGACGGCACGGAGCCTGTGGTATCCGAGGTGCTCGCCTGGCCGGGCGAAGACACAGCCGCCGATGTCGTGGCCCACGCCGACGAGGAAAGCCTCTGGGGCAAGAGCCGCGATTTCGACTGGGGCGACTGATCGCCGAGCGAAAGCTGCGCTTTCGCTCGGGTCTCAAGGTACGGCGCTTCGCGCGGAACGCGCGCGAGCGCGGCTCGCGCGCTCTAGGGACGTAGGCGGACGTTCCCTTCCGTGCGGCGCGCGCAGGCTTCGCGTGCGCGCCTCGCATTAGGTCGCCTGCGCGCAAGCCTTCGGCTTACGCTCCGGCCTTTGTGGGAGCGAAGGGCGTAGGGTAAGGGCCTCCTAAGGTCGAGGAGGTCGAGATGAAACGCTTGTTACTCGGATTGGCCATCGTGGCCGCGGTCGCGTACGCACTGCGCGACTTCTTCGCGGCGCCGCAGCCGCACCCGTCGTGGGAGGAGACGGACAACGATCCTGAGGATCTGAACCAGGATCTCGCACAGCGCGCGCGCGAAGCCGAGGGCGCCCA
>DATFTK010000089.1:0-12729 GCA_035262005.1 Gaiellaceae bacterium
CGTCGTGTCGTAGCCGCGCTCGCGCAGCCCCGCCGTCAGGTACGCGACGTGCAGCGCCGGCCCGCCCATGTTGAGGCGGGCGATGACCCTCAAAATCCGGACAGGCCGCTCAGACTCGGGCAACGATCGCCTCGGCCGTCAGCTCGAGGCCGGCCGCGAGCTCCACCTGCGGCTCGTATCCCAGTGCCTCCATCGCCGCGCTGATGTCCGCCCACGAGTCGCGGATGTCGCCGGGACGCGGCGGCTCGAACCGCTTCTCCACGGGCTTGCCGAGGATCGCGCCGATCGTGTCGGCGACGTGGTTGACGCTCGCGGGCGCACCGGCCGCGATGTTGAACGCTCGGCCGTTCGCGTCGGGCGCCTCCGCAGCGCGGATCGTCGCGTCGACGACGTTCGCGACGTACGTGAAGTCGCGCGACTGCTCGCCGTCGCCGTAGATCGTGATCGGCTCGCCCGCGTCGATCGCTGCGATGAAGAGCGGCACGGCGGCGGCGTACTGCGAGTGTGGGCTCTGGCGCGGCCCGAAGACGTTGAAGTAGCGCAGCACGACCGCCTCGAACGAGTGGTACACGCGGCTGAAACTGATGCAGTAGCGCTCCGCCGCCAGCTTGGTGACGCCGTACGGGGAGATCGGATCGGTCGGGGTCGACTCCGACGTGGGGAGCTGCGGGCTCGTTCCGTACACCGATGTGGACGAGGAGAAGACGACACGGCGCACGCCCTCGTCGCGGGCCGCCAGCAGGACGTTCAGCGTGCCCTCGACGTTGACGGCGTTCGAAGTCAGCGGATCCTGGACGGAGCGCGGCACCGACCCGAGCGCGCCGAGGTGGTACACGACCTCGACGCCGCGCGTCGCGGCGTGCACGCGCTCGTACGAGCGGAGCTCGCCCTCGACGACGTCGACGTCCAAGCCCTCCAGGTTGCCGCGGTTCCCGGTGGAGAAGTTGTCGAGGACGCGCACGTCGTCGCCGCGCTCCACGAGCGCGTGGGCGAGATTCGAGCCGATGAAGCCGGCACCGCCGGTGACGAGGGCCCTCACGGCTCCCATTTTCCCCGAGGCGCTCCCGAACTCCTCTGGGCAGCCGCCGTCGCCGCGAGGCCGAAGCCGAGCCAGGTCAGGGCGTCCAATGGGATTCCCGCCACGATGCCTTGTCCGAGCCAGATGCCGGCCGCTGCGAGCACGGCGAAGGTGGCGACGGCGCAGGGCGGCGCATTCGCCCGAAACGCCAGGACGAGCGAGATCACGAACGGTGCGAGCAGGAGGACGAGGCCGACGACGCCGAGGTCGGCAGCGGCCTGCACGTACGCGTTCTGGATTCCCCACTCGTGCTCGCGCGTCGGAAACGCGAGCGCCGGCAGATTTGGGAACTTGCGACGTGCGGCCGGCAGGACCGGATCGACGGTCGCCGGTTGGTTCGATGCCTGCCAGCCCGCCCCGGCGACCGGATGGTCGCGCCAGATGCGGTACCCGATGTACGCCAGCAGCGTGTGGTGCGAGTACGTCTCGATGTTCGACGTCTGCGTCTCGCGCCCCTTGAGATGGAGGAACCGGAGAAACTGCTCGAAGTCGCCGGCTCGCAAGGTCAGGACCCCGGCGGCGACGAGCGCGACGCACCCGCCCGTGACTGCGAAGTCGCGAAGCTGGAGCCGCCTGCGCCGCGCGATGACGACGAGCAACCCGGCCGCGCCCGCAACCGTCCCGATCAAGCCGGCGGTCGCGCCCGCGAGCATCAGCCCGACGACGCCGCTCGCGACGCCGACCCAGCCGACGTTTCGGCGTGCGTTCAGAACGGCGGCGAGGCCGATCCCGAGCGCGAACACCGACAGCGCCGCGAAATCGGAGTGACCGAGGAACGACGGCTGACGGCGGCCCGCCGGCCACGCGTCGAGGATGCCCCAACCGAAGATCTGCAGCAGCGCCACGAGCGTCGCCGCGACGCTCCAGAGGATGACCGCACCCGCGACGACCTCCCACTGGCGGAAGCTGCGCAGGATGAGCGGCAGCGACAACGCGAGCAGCGCGTACTCAGCGAACTTGGCCGCCGTGACGAAATGGGTCAGCGACTGCGTGCGCACGAAGATCCAGACGACCAGCAGCGCCGCCGCGACCCAGAGCGAGAGTGCCGGGCGCAGTCGGCCGAAGCCCTCGCGGAGCCCGTCGCGCAGCGCGACGATCGCCACGACGAGCACCGCGACGTCGGATGCCTCGATCCCGAGGTGTGTCGAGCCGAGCGGGACACGAACGCCCGGCTGGTACTTGATGTGCAGGAAGAGGAACGGGATGGCCAGCGCCAGGGCGATCACGCAGCGAGTCTAGGCTTCGGTCATGCGCTCTCGGCTCTTCTGGCGCCGCGCGGCCGCCGCCGCCGGGACCTACGCTTCCGCTGCGCTGGGCTTCGGCGCCACCGTCGTCGCGCTGCACGTCTTCTCGACCGACACGTTCGGCACGTACGCGCTCGTCCTTGCGATGACGGCGTTCGTCCAGAGCCTGCTCGACCTCACGGTCGAAGAGGCGCTGGTCAAGTTCGGCTTCCGCTACACGACCCGCCAGGACTGG
The DNA here is from genome assembly GCA_035262005.1 of Gaiellaceae bacterium. Lineage (GTDB taxonomy): Bacteria > Actinomycetota > Thermoleophilia > Gaiellales > Gaiellaceae > 3-1-20CM-4-69-9. Next base: position 2,558 of record DATFTK010000089.1, read on the forward strand.
GGCCGCCTCCGCCGCCTGTTCGAGAGCGCGATCGCCTTCAAGCTCTCGGGCGGCATCCTCGCGACGCTCCTGCTGATCGCGATCGCGCCGTTCGCAGACACGCTGCTGAACAAGGACGGCCTGACGACGCCGCTCCTGATCGGTGCGTTCATTCCGCTCGCGCAGTGCACGGAGAACGTCGGCGGCGTCGCGATCGTGCTGCGCGGCCGCTACGACATCCGGGCCTTCTTCCTGTTCGTGTCGATGGCGTTGCGCTTCACCGCCGTCGCCGTCGCGGCGCCCCACGGGCTCAACGCGACGCTCGTCGCCATGGTCGTCGCACAGGTGATCGCGACGTCGGCCGTCAGCGTCGCCGGCTGGATCGCGTTCCACCGTTTCCCGCAGCACGAGGCCGTCTCGCTCGCCGAGGAGCGGCGCGACATCCTCTCCTTCGTCGGCCAGTCGACCGCGGCAACCGCAGTCATCTCGCTCACGGCGCCGCTGTCCATCCTCGTGCTCGGCCGGGTGTCGACGACCACGCAGGTCGCCTACTTCCGCGCAGCGATGGCGCCGCAGCAGGCCTTCGCGGTCGTCTCCGCGCCTGCGCGCCTGATTCTGCTGACGGAGCAGACGCGCGACTGGGAACGCGGCACCCGGGACGCGGTCTTCGCGGGGATCCAGCGCTTCATGCTCGGGATGGCGGCTCTCTGCGTCGTGATCCTGCCGCCGCTGCTCGTCTTCACGCCCGAGCTCGCGAAGCTGCTGTTCTCCGCGAAGAACGTGGGGGCGGTCGACGCGACGCGCATCGTCATCGTCGCGGGCGCGCTGCGGATGGTGTACGGGTGGACGAAGTCCTTCCCGGTCTCGATCGGGCGCCCGGCACTGCGGATCTGGACGCACGGAGTCGAGCTGCTCGTGCTGATCCCGCTCGTCGCGGTGCTCGGCTCGGAGTGGGGAGCGACCGGCGCGGCCACCGCCGTGCTCGTCTCGAGCGTCGCCTTCTGCCTCTACTGGACGATCCTCTTCGTCCGGATCAAGGCGGTCCCCCCGCTGAAGGCCGCGCTGTCGTGAAGGTGTTGATCGTCTCGGGGATCTGGCCACCCGACGTCGGCGGCCCGGCAAGCCACGCACCGGACGTCGCGCGTTTTCTCGCCGGCAGGGGCCACGAGGTCGAGGTCGTCACGACGGCAGACGCCGCGCCGGCGCCGGAGGACTTTCCCGTGCGCTGGGTCTCACGCTCGCTTCCCGCCGGGGTCAGGCATATGCGCGGCGCGGCGCTCGTCCGGTCGCGTGCACGTCGCGCCGACGTCGTCTACACGACGGGGATGTTCGGCCGCAGCTCCGCCGGCTCGCTCGCCGCGCGACGGCCGTACGTCGTGAAGCTCACCGCCGACCCCGCCTTCGAGCGCTCGCGTCGTCGCGGGCTCGTCGCCGGCGACGTCGACGAGTTCCAGGCGGGAGGCGGCGGCCCGCTCGGGCTCGCGCTTCGGCGTGCACGCGACTTCGAGCTGCGGCGCGCGGCCTACGTCTACTGCCCCAGCGCGTACCTGCGCGGGCTCGTCGTCAGCTGGGGCATCCCGCCCGGGCGCGTGAGTGTCTTGCCGAACCCCGTGCCGGTCCTGCACGAGGTTGCAGAGGCACGCCGCAACGGACACACGCTTGCGTTTGCGGGCCGGTTGACCGCGCAGAAGTCGCTCGACCGTGCGCTCGAGGCCGTCGCGGGCGCCGACGGCGTGCGGCTCGTGATCGCGGGCGAGGGTCCCGACCGTCCGGCGCTCGAGCGGCGCGCGCGCGAGCTCGGCATCGCCGACCGCGTCGACTTCGTCGGCGCGCAGCCGCGGCAGCGCGTCGTCGAGCTCTTCCGCTCGGCCGACGCGGCGATCCTCTCTTCGAGCTGGGAGAACTTCCCCCACACGGTGGTCGAGGCGCTTGCGGTCGGCACGCCGGTCCTCGCGATGGAGGCGGGCGGCGTGGGCGAGGTCGTGCAGGACGGCGTCAACGGGCTGCTCGTCCCGGCGGGGGACACGGCGGCGCTCGCCGACGCGGTGCGGCGGTACTTCTCGGACGACGCGCTGCGCGAGCGCCTGCTCGGTGCGGCGGCGCAGTCGGTTGCGGCATACGCGCCGGAGCGCGTCTTCGGCGAGCTCGAGTCGACGTTGCGCAGGGTCGCGCGCGGGTGAAGCCGCGCGTGCTGTTCGTCTCGCGGCGCGTGCAGCTGCCGCTCTCCCCGAGCCTGGCGCGGAAGTGGGACGCGGTCGGCCGCGAGCTCGACTATCGCGTGCTCGCGGGCGGCGACGGAAGCAACGAGTACTTCCACCTCGCGCGCACGCTGCCGGCGCTGGACGGCCCGGCCTTCTTCGCGGCCCTGCCCGTGCGAATCGCGCGTGAGCTCCGCTCGTTCCGTCCGCACGCCGTGCTCGCGCAGGGAGCGCACGAAGCGACGGCTGCACTTGCAGGCCGGAGGCTCGCGCGTGTCGACGCGGCGGTGATTGCGGACATCCACGGTGACTGGCGCGCGCCGACGCGGCTCTACGGATCGCGCCTGCGGACGACGTTGAATCCCGTCGCCGACCGCGCCGCGCTGACCGGGCTGCGACACGCCGACGGTATTCGCACGGTCACGGGCTACACGACGTCGCTCGTGCGCGAGCAGGGGCTCGAGCCGTCAGACGAGTTCCCGGCGTACATGGACTTCGACTCCTTCCTGCAGACGCCGCCGCAGCCGCTGCCCGAGCGGCCGCAAGTGCTGTTCGTGGGCGTGCTCGAGCGCTACAAGAACATCGACGGGCTCACCGATGCGTGGCGCCTCGCGGCCCCGCGCCTGCCGGACGCGAGCCTGCGCGTCGTCGGCGGCGGCACGCTGCGACCAGTCGTCGACGAGTTGATCCACGACGTGCCGGAGCAGACCTCGTGGGACGAGCGCCTGTCGCAGCCCGAGGTCTCACGTGCACTCGACGCCGCAACTGCGCTCGTGCTGCCGTCGCGCTCCGAGGGGATGGGGCGAGTCATCGTCGAGGCGTTCTGTCGTGCGCGGCCCGTTGTCGCGACCCGCGTCGGCGGGATCCCCGACCTGGTGGAGGACGATCGCAACGGCCTGCTCGTCGAGCCGGGCGACACACGGTCGCTCGCCGACGCGATCGTCCGCGTGCTGAGCGACCGCGAGCTGGCCGAGCGTCTCGGCGCGGGAGCCCACGCGAGCGCCGGCTTCTGGACGAGCTCGCCGGAGGAGTTCGCCTCCCGCGTGCGCGCCCTGGTCGAGCGGATCACCGGGCTAAGCTAGCCCGGTGCGCGCGGAACGCATCAAGCAGGTCCTGAAGAACTCCGTCTACCGCACGATCGGCGAGACGGCTGCCGCAATCGGCGCGAACGGCAACGGCGATCGCAGCTTGCGCGTGCTGATGTACCACAAGGTCAACGACCTGCCCGGGAACCCGCTGACGATGCCGGTGTCGTTGTTCGACGAGCAGATGGCCCAGCTGCGCGAGCTCGGCTACCAGGTGGTCGGCCTCGACGCGGTGCTCGCACACTACGCCGACGGCAAGCCGTTGCCGCCGCACGCCGTGCTGATCACCTTCGACGACGGCTACTACGACAACCTCGAGAACGCAGCGCGCGTGCTCGAGAACTACGGCTACCCGGGCGTGCTCTTCGTCCCACTCGGCTACCTGGGCGACCGGCTGCCACTGCCGCACGAAGAGCACCTCGCGGCGCAGGGCATCCTCAACCGGACGATCGACTGGGAGGAGCTCGCCGAGCTCGACCGGCGCGGCGTGCGGATCGAGTCGCACGGGATCTCACATCGTCCGCTCGCCGACCTCGAGGTCGACGAGGCGGCGCGGGAGATTGCCCTGTCGAAGTTCCGGCTCGAGGAGCGTCTCGGCCGTCCCGTGCGAGCGTTCTCGTACGTGAAGGGCTCCGAGGCGCACTACAAGCCGGTGCACCTGAGCCTCGTGCGCCAGGCGGGCTACGACGTCGCGTTCACCGCCGTGTCGGGGGCGAACTCGCCGGCGACCGATCCGCTGCAGCTCCGCCGCTACAACATCGAGCCGTACTCGCCGCGGACCTTCGAGCTCGTGCTCGCCGGCGCATGCGACCTGATCTCCGTGAAGGACACCGTCACGGGCACGCACGCGCGGCGCCTTTTCAACGCGGCGCTCGGCACGTCGACGAAGTAATGGACTACGAGCTGGCGTCGTACGGGCCGGCGCAGCGGGACGACTACTTGCGCCTGCTGCACGACGCCTGGGGCGACGACGCGTTGACCGGTGCCGAGTTCGACTGGTGGTTCGCGCGCAATCCCGCCGGGTCGCTGATGTCGGTCGCGCGCGACAACGGCACCGTGATCGGGGTCGCGTCGCACTCGCTGTACCGGATGGTGCTCGGCGGGGACGAGCGCGTCGCGTCCTTCTCCGTCCACGCAACGACGGCTCCGGCCGCGCGCGGGCGGGGGATCTTCGTCGGGCTCGAGCGCAAGCACGAGCTGGAGGCGGAGGAGCGCGGCGTTGCCGTCGTGCTCGCGTTCGCCTCGGCGCCGACGGCGCCCCTCTTCCTCGGACCGCTCGGTTGGACGGAGATCGCGCGACTCCGCATCTGGGCGCGGGCGATGCCCTTCGGCCGCAAGCGCGCGACGCCGGTCCCGCAGTTCCGGCACGCCGGTGACGCGGCGCCGGACTGGCCCGATCACATCGTCCGCGACGCGGCCTATCTGAACTGGCGCTACCTCGACTCGCCGCGCGACTACGTCGCATACGACGTCGACGGCGGCTATGCGGTGCTGGGCCACAAGCGCCACCGCGGACGCGACGTCGCGCTCGTCGCCGACCTCGTCGGCCCGACTCGGCCGCTCCTGCGAGCGTGCCTCGCGGGGGTGAGGCCGGAGACGCGCCTCGTCTTCGGCGTCCCGGCCCGCGGCCAGGAGCCCGCATATCTGGCCTGCGGGTTCGTCCCGACGCCGAGGTCACTGCACTTCATGGGCAAGGCGCTTGCCGGGACGCTCGACACCGACCCGCGCGCCTGGCGCTTCACGCTCGGCGACACCGACTTCTTCTGATGAAGCGCCTGGTCTTCCTGACGCAGGCGGTCGACCCCGCGCATCCCGCGCTGGCGGCGACGATCCCGAAGATCCGGGCGCTCGCGGCACGCCTCGACGAGGTCGTGGTGCTGGCGCAGTCGGCGTACGGCGCGGACCTTCCGCACAACGTGGAGGTGCGGACGTTCGGGGCAGCGAGCAGGCCGGGGCGGTTCGTGCTCTTCGAGCGGGAGCTCGTGCGCGCGCTGCCGGGCGACGCCGTCGTCGCGCACATGATCCCGGTGTACGTCCTGCTGGCGGCGCCGCTCGTCCGGCCCCGGCGGATACCGCTGCTGCTCTGGTACACGCACTGGAAGGCGTCGGCGCAGCTGCGGGCGGCGGAGCGGCTCGCCACGGCGATCGTCAGCGTCGACCGGCGCTCGTTCCCGCTCGAGTCGGCGAAGGTGCGGGCGATCGGGCACGGTATCGACGTGGGCGAGTTCGGCTGCGAGGAGCATCCGTCGCACGACGGCCTGCGGGCGCTCGTGCTCGGGCGCTACTCGCCGGCGAAGGGGCTCGAGACGATCCTACGCGGGGCGCAGCAGGTCGACGGCGTCGAGCTCGAGCTGCACGGTGCGGCGCTGAGCGAGCTCGAACGGCGACACCGGGAGGAGCTCGCGACGCTCGGCGTGCCGCTCGGTGATGCGGTGCCGCGTGCCGAGCTGCCGGCCCTGTTTGCACGCTCCGACGTCCTGGTCAACAACATGGCTGCCGGCGCGCCCGACAAGGTGGTGTACGAGGCCGCCGCGGCGTGTCTGCCGGTGCTCGCGTCGAACCCGGTGTTCGACGACCTGTTCGCCGGCTACCCGCTCTTCTTCGAGCGCGGCTCGCCGGACAGCCTCGCCGAGCGACTGCGCTGGTTCGCGGACCTGAGCGCCGCAGAGCGCGCAGACATCGGCAACGCGCTGCGCGAGCGCGTCGCCCGCAGCCACTCCGTCGACACCTGGGCCGAGGGGATCCTGGCGGCCGTGGCATGACCGTCCTGCACTTGCAGAAGGTCGCCGGCATCTCCGGCTCGGAAGCGCACCTCCTCTCACTGCTGCCGGAGCTGAAGGAGCGAGGCTGGGACATCCGCTTCCTGATGCTGCACGAGCACGAGCCCGGTGCGCGGGACTTTGCGCGCGAGCTTCAGGCCCGTGGGATCACGCTCGACGCGATTCCCCTTGCGGCCGACGTCGACCCGGTCGCGTTCTTTCGCATCGCCGGCTACCTCGGGCGCATGCGGCCGACGATCCTGCACACACACCTCGTACACGCGGACGTGTACGGACAGTTGACCGGTGCGCTCACGGGCGTTCCGATCCGCGTCTCGACGAAGCACGGCTTCAACGAGTTCCGCGAGAACCGTGGCTTTGCCCTCGGCGACCGCGCGATCGCAAGCCTCGCGCACACACACATCGCGATCTCGCGCGGTCTGGCCCGCTACCTCGAGGAGGTCGAAGGCTTCGACGGTGCGAGCTTCCAGGTCGTGCACTACGGCATCGAGCCTGACGGCGACCCGCGCCCGTATACGGGCGATGTGCCGCGGCTGCTCTGCGTCGGGCGCTTGATCCCGATCAAGGGTCATCTCGTCCTGCTGCGCGCATTTGCACAGGCGCGCCGCCGAGTCCCGTCGCTCGAGCTCGACATCGCCGGCCGTGGCCCGCTGGAGCCGGCGCTGCGCGCGCTGGCAAAAGAGCTCGGCGTGGAGGACGGCGTGCGCTTCCTCGGCTACGTCACGCCTGTCCAGCGCGCGATCGAGAACGCCACGGCGGTCGTGGTGCCGTCGATGGGCGAGGGCTTCGGGATGGTGGCGCTCGAGGCGATGGAGCGATCGCGCCCCGTCATCGCCGCCGAGATCGGTGGGCTGGGCGAGCTCGTCGAGGAGGGCGTCACCGGCTACCTCGTCCCGCCCGGGGAGGCCGAGCGGCTCGCGGACGCGATCGTCCGGCTTGCCTCCAACCTGCCACGCGCCGCCGAGATGGGGTCGGCCGGCCGGCGCCGCGCCCTGGAGCAGTTCCTGCAGCAGCGGTGCACCGACCGCACCGAGCTTCTCTACCGGGCCGCGCTCTCGTAGACCGCGAGCGTCCGGTCGGTCATCCGGGCGACGCTGAACTCGGCCTGCGCTCGGGCTCGTCCCCGTTCGCCGTAGTCACCCTGCTCCGCCAGCACCCGGTTCACGGCCGTCGCGAGCGCTGAGGGATCGTCAGGCGGCACCAGCAGGCCCGTGTCGCCGTCGGCGACGATTTCCGGGATCGAGCTCACCCGCGTCGCGACGACCGGGAGCGACGCCAGCATCGCCTCGAGCAGCGCCAGGCCGAAGCCCTCCCAGCGCACCGGGTGGACGAGCAGCTCGGCCCGGCGCAGCCACGCCGCCACGTCGGGCACGCGGCCGAGCAGATGGACGCGCTCCCCGGCGAGCTGCTCGAGCTCCGTCCGCTGCGGCCCCTCGCCGAGCACGACGAGGTGTGCGTCCGGGATCTGCTCCAGCGCCCGGATCGCAACGTCGACGCCCTTCTGCGGCTCGAGCCGGCAGACGCACAGGAGGACGCGCGCCTCAGGCGGCACCGTGTCCGGTGGATTCGTGCCCCAGGCGGGCGGAAGGTCGTCGAGCCCGTAGTGGATCACCTCCACCTTGTCCGCCGGGAGCCCGACACGCTCGATCTGGAAGCGCGCCAGCGCTTGCGTGATCGCGATGATCCGCGCCGCGCGGCGCGCGAGTGCCCGCTCGACGTAGCGGAATGCGCGTGCACGGAACGGATCGTCGTTGTGCTTCGTCGACACGAGCCGTCGCGCGCCGAGCGCCCCGTAGACGTCGGCGTGCACGAGATGGGTGTGCACGAGGTCGGCCTCGCGCACCGCGCGGCGCACCAGAACCGCCAGCGCCGGATCGACGTCGCGGGGCGCGCGCAGCCGCTCGTACGGAACGGTCAGTGCGTCGTAGAAGGGGTCCGGCGCGCGCGCTGGGTCGTCGAGGCCGAGGAAGCGGACGTCGATCCCGCGCTCAGCGAGCGCCGGCAGCAGGGTCAGCAGGTGGCGCTCCGAGCCACCGATCCCGCCGATGCGATGAACGTGGAGGACCCTCACGCGCGGCGCATGCGAACGCGCTCGAACACCGCGGCGGCGAGGAGCGCGAGCAGGAAGTCCGTGCTGATGCGGTAGCGCGTCGCGCCGACGAAGACCACCGCGGCGAGTGTCTGGTACGCCAGGATCAGCAGCACGAGCGCGGCGAACCGGCGCGGAGCCAGGAACAGCCCGATCAGTGCGAGCGCATAGACCAGCGACGTGTAGAGCGGCTGCGCCCACGTGCGCAGGAGGCCGCGGCCCGAGTCGGTGGCGGACGCGGTCGTGCGCGGATCCCATTCCATCCGCACTGCAAGGCCCGAGAGCTTCGCCTTCGCACCGGGATGGTTGCGCACGAACAGCCATGCCCGGTGCTGGTAGTACGACTGGTTGGCGCACTCGTCGATGTGGTACTTCCCCTGCCCGCGCTGGTAGAGGACGCGTGCCTCCTCAGGGTTCGGGAAGGGGTGTCCCGGCGGATCCTTCACGTCGTCGATCCACTTCCCCTGCGTCAGCAGGCCGTACGTCTGCAGGTTGTTCGCCTTCCACAAGGCGCGTCCGTCCGTGGTCAGCGCGAAACAGCCGACCTGGACGCGGTTGCGGACGACCCACGGGGTCACGGTGAGCGCCGCAGCCGCGACCAGCGCCACCGGCGCCCAGCCCCAGCCGTTGCGCACGAGCAGGTACGCCGCGAGCACGAGCGGGAGCGCGGAGAGCCTGACGTTGCCGAGGACGGCGAGGCCGCCGAAGATCCCGGCTGCAACCGACCATCCGACCGAGCGGCGGTCGGCGGCGACCAGCACGCAGAGGACGAGCGCCGCCGCGACGAGCTGGTCGAGGATCTCGCGGTTCAGGTGGACGTCGTGCCAGACGAGGTATGGGTTCAAGGTGGACACGACCGCTGCGAACACGCCGGCACTCCGCGAGAGGATGCGCGCACCGATCGCGTAGACGAGAAACGCCGTGCCTGTCGCAACGAGGATCTGCACGAAGCCGACCGACCACCAGTGCCGTCCGAAGATCCAGTAGACGGGGACGAGGAAGAAGCCGTACAGCGGCTGTGTGTACGCCGACGGCTGACCCGGGACGAGGCCGAACGTTCCGTGGTGCACGAACGTGAGCGCGAAGTCGTCGCTCTTGTCGGTGAACGCGGTCAGGATCTTGTCGCGCTCGTGCACGAGGACGACGACGCGCGGCACGATCGCCGCCGCCGCGACGAGCCACAGGTGCGCCCGTCTCAAGCCGCGACCAGCACGGGTGCCTCGACGTGCTCGCGTACCCAGAGCTCGAGCATCAACAGGCACCAGAGCCGGTGACCGTGGTCCGCACGACGGCTCTCGTGCTCGTCGAGCAGCCGCGAGACGGTGTCCGCACGGAACCAGCCGCGGTCGGTCGAGAGGACGTCTCGAGCGAGCTCGCGGAGGTCTTCGCGGAACCAGCGGCCGAGTGGCACTCCGAAGCCGGTCTTGCCGCGCTCGGCGACCTGTGGCGGAAGATCCTGCGCGAACGCGCGCCGCAGCGCGATCTTGCCCTCCCGCCCGCGCACCTTCAGCCGCTCTGGGAGCGCGAGGCCGAGCGCCACGACCTCGTGATCGAGGAAGGGCGAGCGAAGCTCGAGCGAATGCGCCATGGCGGCGAGGTCGGCTTTCAGCAGCAGATCGCCGGGCAGGTACGTGGCGACGTCCAGCGCCTGGAGGGCGGCGATGCCGTCGCCCTGCGGCTCCAGCCGGAGGAGGTCCGCGTGCCGTGGGTCGAGCCACAGCTCGCGGCGCAGCTCGAGCGGAAACACCTCCATCAGGCGCGTGTAGCGCACGCCCGGCGGAGTCGCTGCGACGTCGAGGAAGCGCGCGGTGCGGAAGAGCGGCGAGCGGGGCTCCCGCCGCGCGGACGGCAGGAGCCTGACGGCGGCTGCCCCGGTCCGCGCGGCGACGCTGGGGACGCGCCCGGCGAGCCGGTACGCGATGTAGCGCTCGTAGCCGGCGAACGCCTCGTCGCCGCCGTCGCCGGCGAGCGCGACCGTGACGTGTCGGCGCGCCTGCTCGGCGATCAAGAAGGTCGGGAAAGCGGCCTCGTCCCCGAACGG
>DATFTK010000090.1:0-2237 GCA_035262005.1 Gaiellaceae bacterium
GCGTCGCGGCCGTCGCGGATCAGGTGGACGAACAGCGCATCCGGAAAGAGCCGCTCGAGCAGGCGGAGGCTCTGCATGTACATCGGCGTCTTGTCGCCCCAGCGCGGCTTGTCGCGCTCCTCCGCATAGACGGCGTACACGGTGCCGATCGCCTCGCCTGTCGGCATGCCGTCGTACAGGCGGGCGCGCACCTTGTCGAGCGGCACTTCCCACTCGGCAAGCGTGTCGATGCGGCTGAGGTCGTCGACGAAGCCGTCGACCTCGATCCGCCGCAGATGCCGGTCGGCGAGCTGCGGGACGAAGTACGACTCGTCCGGCACGGCCAGCTGCGAGTGGCGCTCGAGCATGACGCGCAGGAGCGTCGTCCCGGAGCGGCGGACTCCGAGGACGAAAAGCGGCGGCCCGCCCGGCGTCAAGTGCCGGAGATCGGAACCAGTTGCGACAGGTTGCCGGCGAGGTCACGCGCGCGGAGCGCGAGCGTCGTCGTCGGCGACAGCGGCCGGTAGTACGGGAGGCGCCCGTGCCGCCGCGTGGAGTAGGTGCGCACGCGCCGGCGACCGTTCACGTACAGCAGCGCGTGTGCCGGCTCGGACGTTCGGTAGAGGAAGGTGGTCTTGGCACCGTCGTGCTGGATGCCGGCGAGCGTGATCGTCGGCGGCTGCGTGTCGACGCGGATCGGATTCGGGAGGTCGATCGTCCGCTGGGCACGCGACATGCGCACGACGGCGTAGTAGACGCCGTCCGCAACGCCTTGGCCGTCCCACGTGACGTGCACCATCCCCTTCGGGAACTCGCGGTCCGCGATCACCGCCGGGCCCGAGGGCGTGCGCACCCAGATTCGCAGGTGATCGGCGCGGCGAATTGAGAAGTCGATGTGCGCGACGTTGGTCGCGCAGTTGCAGACCGGCGAGAAGACCTTATCGACGTGCGTCTGCGAGATCGGGCTCGGCTCGAGCTTCAAGTGCTGCGTCACCACGAACGCCGTCGCCGTCAGCGCGAGCAAGACCAGTACGAGAATCGTCGGCGCGTTCCGCTTCACGGCTCCGCGATTGTAGGAACAGCCAAACGGCGAGCGCGCCGAGACCGAGCCCGAGGCCCACGGCGATCACGTAGCTCGACTGGGGCACATTCAGCAGCTTGATCCCGCTGAGCGCGAGCACGCCGGCAAGCCCGAGCCGCAGCGCGTCCTGCGGCAGGTGCAAAGTGAAGCGGCTCGAGATCCAGATTCCCGGGATCGAGCCGAGGAGCAACCAGGCCATCGCGTGCAGGTCGACGTTGCCCTGCACCAGGTGCCCGAAGCCGGCGACCCAGAGCAGCGCGGCCGCATGGAAGATGTCCGTGCCCACGATCCGCGCAATCGTCAGCGGGTAGATCATCACCATCACGAGCCCGAAGAACGTCCCGCTGCCGACGGAGGTCAGGCCCACGATGTAGCCGAAGACGGCGCCGATGATCACGGCAAGCACCTTGTCCCGGCGCTGCATGACGAAACCGGCCTCGCTCGGCTGTACACCCCGCTTGACGAAGGTCTTCAGGACCAGGCCGATCGCTCCCAGGATCAGTGCGCCTCCGATCGCATAGCTCAGCGCCGACTGCACGCTGTCCCCGTAGGCGCGGGCCAGCCAACCGGCGGTGGCGACGCCGAGGAGCGACATCGGCCCCGATCCCAGGAACATCCACAACACGAGATGCGCGTGGACGTTTCCGAGCCGCCGGTGCCTGACGGCGCCGAACGACTTGAACACGGCGCCGTGCAGGATGTCCGTGCCGACCGCGTACGTCGGCTTGAACCCGAAGACGATCACGAGGATCGGCGTCATCAGCGAGCCGCCGCCCATCCCCGTCAGGCCGACGAGGACGCCGATCAGCAGGCCCGTGAGGGTGAACTGCCAGGTCATCTAGGCTCGATACGCCTCGATCAGGACCTCTGCCACTTCGGGACGGGAGAACTCCACGGGCGGGAGCTCGCCGTTGCCGAGCAGCTCCCGCACCTTGGTGCCAGACAGGAAGACATGGTCGTCCGAGCCATGCGGGCACGTCTTCGCCGACGCCATCGACCCGCAGCGCCTGCACCAGAACGAGTGCTCGAAGAACATCGGCTCGATGTCGAGCTCGTGCGGCTCGAACTCGTCGAAGATCAGCTGCGCGTCGTACGTCCCGTAGTAGTCGCCGACGCCCGCATGGTCGCGGCCGACGATGAAGTGGGAGCAGCCGTAGTTCTTCCGGCAGATCGCGTG
>DATFTK010000091.1:0-2727 GCA_035262005.1 Gaiellaceae bacterium
TCCGCCTGCGCGTAAGCCTCCGGCTTACGCTCCGGCTCTAGTGGGCGTCTGACCCCGAAGGGTCTGACCCCAGCATTTCAGCGCGTGCCGATCTCCATGCCGAACAAGCGCGGCAGCGCTGCACCGACTCGAGCCGGTAACGGAGCGCGGCGGCCGTCCTCGTCGGCACGCTCGACCGCCATGATCGCGGTGCGGACGAGCCCGCCGCCGAGGCGCTTCAGCGGCTCCGGCGGGAGCGACGGCACCTTCCGCGTCGCCAGCGGCAGCGCCGTCCATTCGTCGTCGCGGCCCGTCGCGAGCGACGCGAGGATCTGACCGCCGAGCCAGCTCGGGCCGACGCCGTGTCCCGAGTAGCCGAGCCCGTAGTGGACGCGCCCGGTGCCTGGCACCGTGCCGAAGAACGGAAGGTGGTCGGCCGAGACGTCGATCGGTCCGCCCCACGCGCGCTCGACGCGTGCGCTCGCGAGGCCGGGCAGCAGCCGGCGCAGGCCGTGCTCCGCGCGGGCGGCGGTCGGCGCGTCCGTCGTGAAGCGCCCGTCGAGCTTCCCGCGGAAGCCGATCGGCCCGGAACCGCTCCCCATCAGCACTCGGCCGTCGTTCGTCGTGCGGAAGTAGTGCAGGAACATGCGCCCGTCGACGATCGCCTCGCCGCCCGTCCAGCCGATCTCCTCGAGCAGCTGCGGCACCGGCTCCGTCAGCACGACGTAGGAACCGAAGTTCGTCACGTGCCGCGCGACGGGCCGCCAGCCGGTCGCTGCGGCGTTGATCGCGACCACGATCTCCTTCGCACGGACCCGTCCGCCCGGCGTCGTGACGGCGTCGCCGCGCAGGGTCGCGGGACTGTGCTCGTGCAGGTCGATGCCGGCGGCGAGCACACGGCGGCGCAACGCGCGCACGAGCCTCGCGGGCTGCACAGTCGCGCCGTCGGGGAAGAAGACCCCACGCCGGAAGACATCCGACCGGACACGTTCCGCGACGGCCTGCTCGTCCAGCTGCACCGCCTGCTCGGGCACACCGACGTCCTCGGCAGCCGCGACGGCTTGGTCGACGGCCGCGTCCTGCGCAGGCGACGCGGACACCATCAACATCCCGCCCTCCCGCAGCCACACGTCGTCGTCGAGCGCGCGCACCGCCGGCACGATCCGCTCCCCCGCACGCGCCAGCTGCAGCGCCTCGTCGCGGCCGAGCAGCGGCACGAGCTCGGCCACCGACGCCCAGTAGCCGTGGACGAAGCCGCCGTTGCGGCCACTCGGCCCGGAGCCACAGGTGACAGCCTCGAGCAGCACGACGTCGGCAGACGGCTCGCGTTCCTTCACGGCCAGAGCGGTCCAGAGCCCCGTGTAGCCGCCGCCGACGACGCAGACGTCCGCCGTCACGTCGCCGGCCAACGCCGGCTTGGGCTCGTCCGCGCCCGCCTCGTCCCACCACCAGGGCGGAAGGCGGGGCTCGATGGTCAGGCCGTCGCGGCCGATCGTTCCCGTCGCATCTGCAGGAGGACGTTGGTGAGCGCCGCCACGACCGCCACGACGAAGATCGCCGTGCCGATGACGTTGACCTGCGGCGGCGCCCCCACGCGAGCCGCGCCCCAGACGAAGAGCGGGAACGTCGTCTCGGAACCGGCGTTGAAGTACGTGACGACGAAGTCGTCGATCGAGATCGCGAAGCACAGGAGGAGCGCGGCCAGGATGGCGGGCGCGATCAGCGGCAACGTCACCTTTCGGAACGTCACCCACTCGTTCGCGCCGAGGTCCATCGCCGCTTCCTCGAGATGGCGGTCGAATCCGATCAGTCGCGCTTTGACGGTGACCACGGCGAAGCTGATGCAGAACATCACATGCGCGATCAGGATCGTCGAGAAGCCGAACACGACGTTCAGGTTCAGGAAGAGGGTGAGCAGCGACGCGCCGAGCACGATCTCGGGCGTCGACAGCGGCAGGAAGATCAGGATGTTCGTCCCGCCTCGGCCGCGGAAGTTGTAGCGAACCAGGGCGAGCGCGATCAGCGTTCCGAGCGCGGTCGCGACGAGGCTCGCGAGCAGCGCGATCTCGAGCGAGAGGACGATGGCGCTCCGGATCCCCGGGACTCCGTCCCAGTAGCGCCAGTTGTCCCACGTGAACCCCTGCCAGACGTAGTTGAACTTGCCCGTCGGATGGTTGAACGAGAACGCAACGACGACCGCGATCGGGAGCATCAGGTAGACGAAGAAGAGGATCGAGTAGACCGTCAGGACGTGCCGGCGCACGAACGCCCACACGCTCGCGAGGACAGGGCGCTCCCGCGACGCCGGAACAGCGACCGCGCTCATACCGGCGTCCCCGTCAGCTGCTCCGTCCCGACGAGCCGCGCGTAGACCGCGACAGCGACGAGGATCCCAGCCATCAGGATGAACGACATCGCCGCCGCGGCCGGGTAATCGGTCAACTCGAGGAACTTCGACTGGATCACGTTGCCGATCATGTGGTTTTCCGGCGACCCGAGCAGTTGCGCGTTGATGAAGTCACCGGCCGCCGGAATGAACGTGAGCAGCGTTCCCGCGACGATCCCCGGCAACGAGAGCGGCAGTGTGATCCTCAGGAACGCCTTCCACTTGCTCGCGTAGAGGTCCTCGGCCGCCTCGAGCAGTCGCTGGTCGATCTGCTCGAGCGAGACGTACAGCGGCAGCGCCATGAACGGCAGGAAGTTGTAGGTGATACCGGCGACGACGGCCGTGCCCGTCGCGAGCAGTCG